>JBAQZF010000025.1:0-8001 GCA_049790715.1 Saccharimonadales bacterium (SeqCode)
ATAAGGGTCAAAGATGCCTTTCACCTTTTGCAATAACGCGTACAGTTCGGTGCCGTAGAGCGCTTCGAGATAAGGAGTACGTAAGCGGCCGTCACCGGCTTCGGCGCTGATGGTACCGCCCAGATCAATGACCATTTTGTGGTATTCGTCGATCAGGCGGAAAGCTTTTTGGCGATCACCGACCTGACCAAGGTTGAGCCGCGGCTGAACATGCAGGCTACCACTGGCGGCGTGCCCCCAGACAGCTGGCCGCAAGTTATTGGCTTCTAGCAGTTGATAGATTCCCTCGAGGTGAGCGCGCAGCCTATCGACGGGTACGGCCGCGTCATCGATGATCGGTACCGCGCGTAACAGCCCCTCGTTATGACTCAGCAAGGTGCCGGCGGCTTGGCGCAGCTTCCAGAATTTTTGTTGCTGCTCCGGCTCGGTCGTCGTTTGCAAGCTCGTGGCGTATTTTTCGAAAATTTTGGCGGCCCGTTTGGTGAGTTTTTTGAGGTGGCGGTCCGCGTCGTCAAACTCCACCAGCAGCACTACCGCTGGAAATGGCGGAGCGATGACGTCTTTGAGCAGATTGGGATTTTGGCTATGCGCCTGATCGAGCGCGTAGCCATCTATCAGTTCGATGGCGCTGGGCGACTCTGGTAGGTCGTTTAGCTCCACTATGGCGCTCTGCAAGTGTTCCAAGCTATCAAACGTGGCCAGCATCAGCGTGGTTTGCGGATTGTGGGCTTCGGTGGTGAGCACCGCTTCGGTAACGATCCCGAGGGTACCCTGGCTGCCGACAAACAACGGCGTCAGATCAAAGGAACCATCGCGGCGCTTGATATCTGGCAGATCGTATCCGGCATTGTTTCTGGCAACACCCAAGCGAAGCTGCTCGACTAGCTCGCGCTGCTCTTCGAGCAAGGTGTCGACGGAGCGGTAGATTTCGCCTTCAAAGGTCGCTAGCCCCAGCTTTTTACTTAGTTCACGCTTGCTCAGGCGACGAGTTTCGATCACTTCGCCGTTGGCCAACACTACCCGTAGGCCCTGCACGTAGGCCCGCGTATCACCGTATTTGACCGATTTTTCACCAGCCGCGTTATTGGCGATAGCACCACCGATAGTCGAATACTCAGCCGAAGCCGGATACGGCGGCAGGAAACGACCATGGGTGTGCAATGTTTGCTGCAGTTTTCCATAATTAATGCCAGGCTCGACAGTGACGGTGCCAGATTTGGTGTCTAGCTCCAGAACGCGGTTCATGTGAGCCGGAAATACCAGCATGATGCCGCTACCCAGCGCGGCACCCGCTTGATCAGTACCCGAACCGCGCGCAGTGATAGGGATGACCCGTCCCCGCTCCGCCAGCTGCCAGGTGAAACGAGCCGTTTTGCGCACGTCGTTTTCATTGCGCGGATAGACCACCAACGCCGGTGCCAGCTGCAAGATGCTAGCATCGGTCGCGAAATAGCGGCGGGCATCGGTGCCAGTCATCACCTCCCCCACCAGATGTTCCTGTAAATAATGCGCGACTTTACTCATCAGTGTTTGTCTCCATGTGCTCCCACATATCTTCTACCAGCTATGATAGCACAAACGGTTTGAGACTGCTTTGATTTTCAATAAAGTTTAGATTACCAAGTCTACCGTAAGTACCTGGACATTATTTTAAACCGAGCCTATAACTAACATCCATGAGCCGTAGTATTGAAGCTTTGGAAGCCAGAAGAGCATTGGAAGAAAGCATAGCAAGTAGCATCAAGCAAGACCAACAAGACACTTTAATAGACCCTTTGTCCAAAATTCCAACTCCAATAGAGCTTGGAGTAAGCGCCTATAGACCACCAGCCATCTTTAGTGCTGACTGGCGCAAGCGTCTACCTCTTGATCATTCCGCACGCCCAAAGAACCCAGCAGATTTTATTGAACATGATGACCCCACTTATCGAGCAATCCTCGAACTTATGGTCAGTTCATGGTCCGCACCAAGGCGAAAGCATTAAAAAATATACTATACGATACTGAGACCTTCTATTAACCAAGCAAAATTAGTTAGTTTCCTGCCAGATTTTAGACAATTTACCAGACTTTATAACAGGCGGATAAAATCTTTTAAGCTCTGTCATTGTTGCCTCGTGCAATTCAGCGTCATCTGATGCTACGCAGTCTTCTAGAACAACTACGTGCAGGTTAGGCTCATTATCATATAGGTCTTGTACTGTACGGCCTACGCAGCGTTGGGTTTTCACCCCCACAACCACTAAGGTCGTTATGCCTTGCTCGACTATCACCTTCGATAGCTCTGTGCCTGCATAAGCCGAAGTACGCTGCTTCTCAATAACTATGTCGTCATCATGAGCAGGCGTATAAAGTTCGGCACCCCAAGTTCCTTTTAGACAAGCAACTTCACCTTCTCGGTCATTGCCTTCAAACCACAGGAAACGGTCAAGACCAGCTTTAGTACGAAGTTCAGGGTCTTCGTAAATGATTGTGCGGATCACAGGTCGTCCCTTTGCGTAAAACAGGTCAGCAATAGCTTCAATCTTCGGTACGGCAGCCCGCATCGCGCTAATATCTTGGCGCCATAAGGCAGAGGATTTGCCGTCTGGTGAAACAAAATCATTCTGCAAATCAATCACCAATAGCGCGGATTGGGCAGGATTTAGTATCTCGCGTAAACGTTGGTCTTGCAGAGCCTCTAAGTTTGTTGGAGATAGTGCTTCGTGAGGAGAAGTTTTCATATCGTGTGCCATACAAAAAGTATAACAAACCCTACCGCATTGCGCTACTTGCGAGAAGACGCGGCCATTCCCTGCGGTAAATACGCCTGTCTATCATGCCGACCCGCCAAGCTTCAAGCAAACTATCGGCTCTTTCTTCCAATGTATCTCCTACCGGAATAAAGTCGGTCCTTGTTGGTTCTCTTCGTATTGCGTCATCTTGGTAAAACTTAGCGTCTAAAAAAACTTTACTATCAGGTACAAATCTCGCAGTTAATAGTCGCTCGTCATCTTCTCCTAAATCGCTTACTTCAAAAGGTCGTAGAAGGCCATAGCGCGACAATTTGTCAGCGCTTCTTATGTATTCTTCTAATCTCCACGTATTACCAACTACTCGTAACATTATTTTCTTAGCGTTCATTGCTGGAAACAGCTCGTTTTCGCCCAAGTCATTTATTAATTCGTATAACGTCAATAGAGTGTCTTTTTCTGGCGTAGTTAGTCTAGGCTCTTGTTCTTGTTCACGAAAGTTTCTGTAAGCAATACCATCAAATCGTGCAGGTCCTTTGAACTGGCTACACCTTGAAATGTTGGTTAGCAATACTAAAGAACTCCTTATTTCCGTAACGGGATGTTCGGTACGTGGAAGCATTGCTTTTAGGAAATCAGAGTCAAAAAGACTATTCATAACTTCATCAGTGTATCTTTCGCTCTCGTTTAGTTTTTGCAGCTCCGTAATGATCGCGGGAATATCACCAAGCGGAGCAGAAGCGACGGTTTTATTGATTTGTTGTAGCTCCCAGACAGCATTAAGTCTAGTTTTCATTATTTCTCTAAATAACTCAGGTGTAAGTGACTCTAAATCAATGCGCGTTACGTCTTGCTCGCTTGCTCCAATAGCCTCTAGAAACTTAGGGTCATTGAGCGTGTCATCACCATTTACAACCAAACGTTTAATCTTGCCCGCCTCACGAGCTTCTTTAATTGAAGTAAGGTAAGTAGATATGGCTCCCCGTCCTACTTCTTCCATTATCACGATAGGTGGTTCTGATTTTTTAGTCACGTATCTTTGCTCGCCATAGCTGCTAGACATATTGGAAAACTCATAACTCACATCATCGGGGTTTACTACGCCAGCAACCTCTAAGTCATGTAATACCCTGTTGGTCAGTGCAGTTTTGCCAGTGCCAAACCGCCCACGAATAAGGGCTACCGCACCATCAGGAGCAGACTGCATGAAATCAGTAAGCTGATTTTTAGCTGTTTCCTGACCAACAAACATTTCTGGCGCAGAAAAGAGCGTAGTGCTACCTATCATTCGGTCAGTTAGCTCTAAATCTCTCGCTAATTCTTCCCACGTAATAGTAGGCGTTATGTCTCGCTCACGCCTTAAATCTGGTGATAATTCATAACCTATACCTGACATAGAGTCTAATTATACAATAAACATAATAAATAAGCTAGTACATAGTTGGCTTAATTACTCGTTTGCAGGAGGAGCGCGAAAGGCTTGGGGGTTCCAAAGTTCACCCTGTGGTACTGGTGCGGATGAGAGGACTTGAACCTCCACGAGCCGAAGCTCACTAGCTCCTGAAGCTAGCGCGTCTACCAATTCCGCCACATCCGCGCGAAATACCATCATATCGTATCTGTTTTGGCTCGAAAACTCAAGGCTCTCCCTGGATCGCGGGAGGAGCTAATTATAAAATAAGATTGACGTTTATTAATTATTAGACTATAATAGTATTATGTTTAGTCCTGATGTCCACGAACGCCCGACCAAGAGTAGATTAGGCACTTATTTATCTATAGGCTGTCTTGCTCTGGGCGGCGGCGCGGCATATGGCGCGCATGGCATCACTGAATCCTTGCGAAACCACGCTCCATCACGCTCTGGGGAATGCGTGGCATCGGTAATCTCGTCAACTATGCGTATCGAAGACACGCCCGCGGACTCTCTAGGCGAGGTTGGCGTAAAAACGCCGATTGTCCTTCTTCGCCGCGAATTACAGATAAAAACTTGCTCGTAAAATATCTGGTCTGGCGACAGGCTTTATAACTTGATCAGGAAGTCGCTGGCGGTCGCTTATTGATTAGTGACCTTGGCTTGACGGATTTGCCAGTTTTGGACGTCTATGAAGCGATCTGTGGGCGTATTGAGGGCGTTGTCGCTCAAGCCGGCGACCGCGCCGTTCGTCAGATAGAGCAAGCGCGGCTGATACAAACCCAGCGCTGGCGCGTCTTGCTGCCAGGCTTCTAGAAACGGCCTGTACTTGATGACGCGCAGAGCGGGATTCAAGCGCGTGCGACCGGCTTCCAGGGCGGCATCGGCGGTCGTATTTTTATATTCTGACAGATTCAAACGATTGGCGGAGCGGACATCGGCCTGAGAGCTATCCCAATAGACAAAAACGTCGGGATCCTGCCCGATAGAAATACCGTACAGCACCGCGTCGTAGCCATGCGAGATGAGCGTGGTCTGGAAATCAGCCGTAGCCAGCAAACGCAAGTTTAACCTCACGCCCAGAGCCCGCCATTGCTCCTGGAGCTGGCGCGTCACCGAGCGGTATTCGGGAGTGTCAGCAGCGCTGAGCGTGAAAGTCAGAGGTTGGCCGCCCTTGGCGCGATAGCCGTCTTTGTCGACCGTCCAGCCGGCAGTGTCTAGCGCTTGGCGGGCCGCTCTTAGGTCAAATCCTGGCTGGGCAAGCGACGGATCATACCCCAGCTGGCCGATAAGCAAAGGGGTGCGGACTTGACGGGTCGGATAGCTCAAGTGATGGATGATCTTCGGCACGTTGGCGGCCTGGACTAGCGCGCGGCGTACTTGCCCGTCGGCCAACACGCCGCTCGACGTTTTGAAAAAGACCATATTCGCGGCATGCAGCAGCGGACTGTGGACTTGCACCGATGACGTGTCACGCGAGTGGGGGGGCACTTCATCTAGCCCTTCGGCCGCGGTTACTTGCTTAGCCGTAAAAGCCTCGGCAAGCTGCGATTGTTTGGCGTAGGCGTGCACGATAAACTCCTGTAGTTTCGGCGCGCCGGCCTGATACCGCTCAAACGGCACCAGAGCAATCTGCTCCTCGGCATCGCTTGGATCTTTGCCAGTTACCTGGATGGTCTGCCAAGCGAATGGCCCTGCTCCGACCGGATGAACGGTGTTAAAATCAGCTGCTCGTAGATCACTGGCCGGTATGTCCGCCAGCAGGTGTTTTGGCACGATACCGTTCGTCAGATTGTAGGCGAAGGACGCCAACGGATTGCTCAGTTTAAATACCACCGTTCGGGCGTCTGGGGCGCTGACATCGACGCCTTGCCAACTGCTCTGCAGCGGAGACTGGGCGTCTGGATTTTGAATCGTTTGATAAGTAAACAGCACGTCGGCACTGGTCAACGGCCGGCCATCCTGCCAGGTGAGCCGCGGCTTCAGGTGGACGGTATAGGTAGTGCCACGGGCGTCGACGCTATAGTCACTGGCCAGATCACCCACCAGGCGGTCGCTGTCGTCGTAGGTAAATAAACTAGCGAACACCAGGCGAGCGACAGTACTGTCGGCATTACTGGTAGCGTACAACGGATTAGCGGTGGTAAAGGTTCCGATGACGCCTTCTTTGTAAATACCGCCCGGGACGGGCCGCAGCGTCTGAAAGTAGCCGCTCAACAAAATATTTTGAGCCACTAGCCCAGTGATCAATATAAGCAGTAGCAATAGCCAGCCACCGACGAACCGACGAACCACGCCCAGTCTCGCGAACCGTTTGAAGAGATGCTCTTCGATAGCGCGTTCGGTTTGGGTGCCGAGACCTTCGACCTGTTTTTGGCTCTTGCGTAATTCCCTTCGGAAACGCAGTCGTATGAGTCGTAGCCGCATGCCTTTGACCTATGGCCTACTTGACAACGACGCCCAGCAGCAGCGACAGACTGAATACCAAAGCGCATATAATCGTCAGCTGAAAGATGGTTTTATCGGTACCGCGCCGCGTGGTATTGACTTCGCCGGCTCCACCGAGACCGGCCCCCAGGCTGGCACCGCGGGTCTGGATCAAAATCAAAAATGTCAGCAATAGCATGGAGCCGATAGTCAAGTAATTGTAGATAGTCATGTTTTTTGGGTGTCCTCCAGGATAGCCGTTACTAAATAGTTTACCAGGCCGATGACCATACCGGCGAATACGGCCGCCCAGAAATTAGTAATATGCAGCGGGCCATACAGCTTGCTGGCGATAAATACCGTTAAACCATTGATAATTACCATAAATAACCCGAGCGTAAAGAGGATGGCCGGCAGCGAAAAGATGACCAGTATCGGTTTGAGCACGACGTTGATGACGGCCAATAGCAAGCCAGCGATGATGATGACCCGCAGTTTGCTGTCATAGGTGATGCTACTACTCAGAAAGCTAGCCGCGATCCACAAACCCAGACTACACACGAACCACCTGGTCAAAAAACGGTAGATGGGACGATTCATAAGCACCATTGTAAATTACTACAGATCGCGGGGCAACTTATTACTCAGTACTTTGATGCCTTTGGGCGTGATCAGGACATCGTCCTCGATACGCACGCCGATACTTTCGCGAGCGATATATATGCCTGGCTCGACCGTCAATACCACCCCTGGCTCTAGCGGGCGATCATATTCACCGACATCATGGACGTTTAAACCCAGGAAATGCGAGGTAGCGTGCGGGTACAATTCCCTGACCGTTTCATGACTGATAGTTTTGATAAGGCCCAGCTCGCGCAGTTTTTCACCCATGAAATGCTCGACTTGCTGCTCGTAGTCTCTCAGCAATACGCCCGGGCCCAGCAATCCCAGGGCAAAATCCTGTACCTCTAGCACCGCGGCATGAACCATCTGTTGGCGACGCGAGGGCTGGCCAAGCGCTCTAGTACGAGTGAGATCGGCCGCGTAGTGCTCGACCTCGGCGCCGATGTCCATCACCACCAGCTCGTCAGCCGCTAGCGGGCCATCATTGGCCACGTTGTGCAGCGTACAGCTGCGCGCGCCGCTGGCCACGATCGGTTCAAAAGCATGGCCCTGCGCGCCGCGGCGTCGAAAACCACGCGTCAACTCCGCTTCCAGCTGATATTCGTGAGCGTAGCCGCCCACTTTCGCCGGCCGCCAAGCGTCTTTCATGCTGCCAATCGTGATGTCGATCGCCACCTGGATAGCCTGTAATTCCAGGGGTTGTTTTATCATTCTCAACCGATACAGATGCGAATTGATATCGAGCAGCTCCAGATCAGGATTGTAATCTTTGAGCCGCTGTACTAGCGCCGCGCGAGCTGGATT
>JBAQZF010000026.1:0-6478 GCA_049790715.1 Saccharimonadales bacterium (SeqCode)
CGCCCTCGGCACACAAAGGAGCGTATCTGATCAAAGCAGGCGCCCGAGCGGAAATCGTGCAATTCCAGCTGCGGATATTGCTCACCCAGAAACTAGCCAACGAAACGACGCTGCACCAGCTGCAAGCCAAAGTCGCCGAGATCGGCCGCATGCTCGGCGGCTGGCGCAAAAGCGTCCAGTAGCAGAAAATAGTGCCTCATCACAGCGCGGAACCCGTTGTCAGGGTTCGCGTTCCCGTTCCAACCATTCAGGTTCGCCTGGCTACCATCAACGTTCGCATCCGGACCATACAAGCCATCGGCATCGGAGCTTTGCTTGTCGAGCACTTCCGGAACCTGACTTATTCGCAAACAAGCAGGTGTACGCGACAGTATATGCTCGCCTCACATGGGGCAATTCTTCCTATCTTGCTTACCCGAGTAGGATTATTCAGTGCTCAAGTTCGCACAATAAACACTCTGCATGGATAATACAAGCGGACTGTCATAGTATAGAAAATTTGAAAAAATAAAGAAAGTGAAAAGACTAAAGTCTAACTAGACTGTTTCTGCCCCATCACAGCGCGGAACCCGTCGCCAGGGTACGCGTGCCCGAACCAACCATGCAGGTACGCCCGGCTACCACCAACGTCCGCACCCGGACCAAACAAGCCATCGGCAACGGAGCGGTCTCGTTCTTGCTGTACGAAACGAGTAACTCCATTGGGTCGGTCGGTATTGCCTACGATAGCATCAGCGTCCATCATCTCCCAGCCCAAAGGTGTCATCCCCTCGAGAGTAGTTGTGTCCGAACAGTGACCGTTAATCAGACTTAGGAGTTCAGCCTGTTCGTCTTCCCAGTTTTTTTTCGTGCCACGCAGAGCTATATCAGCCAATACTACCCGCAAGGGCGCTTCCGCTAACTGTGATTCACCTTCTGGGCGGGTTCTATTCCACCATACAGCTGAACGATTAGCATACATCTCTGGCCAAATAGAGGTTTTAGGAACAGTAACGCCGTTTTCAGTAGTTAGTGTGTCATGACCATTAATCACATGTGATGGTGTCCATATCCTGCCATCCTTGTCTTCAGCCCCAATTGGAACATCCACTATAGGCACAAGCCTCTTAGACACTTCCTTCAAGTCCATAGCTTCAAGTTGGCCAGTAAATAGATCTTCTGCCCATTGCGCCTCAACACCGAGCACCTTATGCGCTACTTTGGCCGCACGGTTAGCAGCAGCGCCAATACTGCCTGGCGTCCAGGTATCCTGTTTATCGCGAGCTAGGACGAGATCATCTCGCTCTTCAATGGCTGGAATTTGAAAATCTGCTCGTTCAGTTGTGGTCATAGTTACTCCTTAATTCACTAATTATACTATCACATTCCATTATCTACGTCAACATTTTTTTCTAGTAAAATCCAGTTGAGACGATTATGCGCTTCTTTTGACAGTGGTAGAGAGCGGTAGCTGCTAGCATTGTGCCAATCGACTTTTTTGAGCACGCTTCTGGTCGTGTAATCATCGACTACCGAAGTTTCGTCGGTAATGGTGTGACCCAAAAATTTTAGGCCGCGGCTGGCCGGTATGACCACGTCGTTTTTGGGGTTAATGGTCAGCCGCAGGTCGTTCTTTAAAAATTCTATGGCTTGCTGGCGTATCTGATAAGCTTGACGGCGAGTGGAGTAGAACAGCGTGAAATCATCGCCATATCTGACGTAGGCTTGCGGCTTGAGGCTATGGCGGACATAGCGATCGAATTCGTTGAGATAGATGTTGGCAAACAGCTGGCTGGTGAGATTGCCAATGGGTATACCGCGGCCTGATCGCGTGCTGTAGCTGCCGATCACCTCTTGGCAGAGCCACATCACCGCCATGTCATTGCCTATTTGGCGCGTGAGACAATTGGTCAATACTTGCTGATCTACGCTGTCAAAAAACTTAGTGACGTCGGCGCGCCAGACATAGCTGGCGTTGTGTTTTCGCAGCAATTGCCGCGTTCTGGCTAGACATTTATGCAAACCTTTGCCAGTTCGGCAAGACCAGACATCAGGGTCAAAATAGGGGTCACATAGCGGCAATAGATAGTCGTATAGCAGGCGATGCACTACTCGATCACGCACGCTGGCTACTGCTAAATCCCGCCGTTTCTTTTCGCTTAATATGACCGCTTGATAGCCGCCATGCTTGTATGATCTATCTGTTAATTCGGCGGACAGCTTGGTCAAGTAGTCTTCTAGGCCGTAGGCGAAACGGTCTATGGGGCCAGTTGGCTTTTTGCCTTTTCTAAATGACACCCAGGCTTGATAGATCGCTTCATAATCTACGCGCAAAGTATCGGTTGCCACTGCGTGCTAGAGCTTCTTTTTGATGTCGTCGATGATGTCGCGCAGTTCGGCGGCTTTTTCGAATTCTAGATTGGCGGCGGCTAGATCCATCTGGCCAGTTAGATCTTTGATAAGGCTGCCGTATTCATCTTTTGGAATTTTATTGAGATTGAGTTTGGCGCGCTTGGCTTCGTCGGGCAGGTCGGGGCGCATGCCTTTTTCAACGGCGCGTTTGATGCCAGTTGGTGTAATATTGTGCTTTTTGTTGTAGGCTTCTTGGATTTTGCGGCGACGAGTGGTTTCATCGATGGTTTTTTGCATGCTTTTGGTGACGCGGTCAGCGTACATGATGACGCGGCCTTGCTCGTGACGGGCGGCGCGGCCGACGGTCTGGATCAAGGCTTGTTCGCTTCTGAGGAAACCTTCTTTATCAGCATCGAGGATAGCTACAAGGGAGACTTCGGGCAAGTCCAAACCTTCGCGCAACAGATTGATGCCGACTAGTACGTCGTAGACGCCCAGTCTGAGATCTCTCAGAATATCAGTGCGGTCGAGGGTGTCAATATCGCTATGCAAGTAGGCGACTTTGATATTAATTTCCTGGAGGTATTCGGCTAAATCTTCGCTCATGCGCTTGGTGAGGGTGGTGACTAGCACGCGTTGGTGTTTAGCGGTGGTGTCGCGGATTTCGGCGATCAGATCGTCGATTTGACCCTCTATTTTACGGACTTCAATCGGCGGGTCGAGCAAGCCGGTGGGTCGGATGACTTGCTGGGCGGGCTTGGGGCTGCGGCTGAGTTCGTATTCGGCTGGCGTGGCCGAGACGTAGATGGTCTGATTGAGATGGCGTTCAAACTCGGTGAAGGTCAGCGGCCGGTTGTCGAGGGCGCTGGGCAGTCGGAAACCATGCTCCACCAATACTTCTTTGCGGGCCCGGTCGCCGTTGTACATGCCGCGCACCTGCGGGATGGTCATGTGCGACTCGTCGATCATCATCAGGTAGTCGTCGGGGAAGTAATCCAGCAAAGTGGCTGGCTGCTCGCCCGTCTCTCTGTTTGTCAGGTAGCGGGAGTAGTTTTCGATGCCTTTCACGAAGCCGGTTTCCTGGAGCATTTCCAGGTCAAAGCGGGTGCGCTGCTCCAGGCGCTGGGCTTCGAGCAATTTGCCTTCTTTTTTGAAATTGGCCAGCCGCTCGGCTAATTCGTGCTCGATGTGCCCGAGAGCGATTTTTAGCTTTTCCTGCGGCGTGACGTAGTGGCTTCCGGGGAAAATTTTATAAGAGTCAGGTTTAGATAGAATTTCTCCAGTGAGCGGATCAATTTTGGTAATACGCTCCACTTCATCACCGAAAAACTCCATACGGTAAGCCAGCTCTTCGCCCGCCGGAAAGACATCGACGACGTCGCCGCGCACCCGAAAGGTACTGCGG
This sequence comes from Saccharimonadales bacterium (SeqCode), assembly GCA_049790715.1. Classification (GTDB taxonomy): domain Bacteria; phylum Patescibacteriota; class Saccharimonadia; order Saccharimonadales; family UBA4665; genus JBAQZF01. The sequence continues at coordinate 3,737 of JBAQZF010000026.1, forward strand.
TGAAAATCAATGTCGTTGCGCTGATACTGGATGTCCGTTAGCTGTCTGAGGAATTTGTCACGCACTTTGCGCTCGCCGACTTTGACCTCGATCGACAGTCCGTTGTAGTCTTCGACCGAGCCAATACCGTATATGCAACTGACGCTGGCCACGATGATGACGTCTGAGCGACTCAGCAGCGCGTCGGTAGCGGCGTGACGCAGCCGGTCGATTTCTTCGTTGATCTGGCTATCTTTCTCGATGTAGGTATCGCTGCGGGCGATGTAGGCTTCCGGCTGGTAATAATCAAAGTAGCTGACGAAGTAGTGGACGGCATTGTCGGGGAAAAAATGCTTGAATTCACCGTATAACTGAGCAGCTAGCGTTTTGTTATGGCTCAGTATCAGTGTCGGCCGCTGGACATTCTGAATGACATTAGCCATGGTAAAGGTCTTGCCCGACCCCGTTACCCCCAGCAATGTTTGGTCATGCAGCCCAGCCTCCAATCCTTTGGTCAATTGGGCAATCGCCGCCGGTTGATCACCGAGCGGCTTAAAATCAGCTTGTAGTTTGAATGTACTCACCTACTAATTGTAGCAAGTCGCAGTTATGAGCCAGGAATAACTTCCAATTTTGATACCAATGCCTTTACGGCATCGTTGGTTTGGCTTTGCAAACTTCCAGTACTTTGCTGCTCAGAACAAGCGCCATTATCATGTACAAACGTGTAATAATAAGCTCCTACACGCTGATAAAGTGCCGGGTTATCTCTAGCGGCCTGCGCGACAGACACGTCAGACCCATTTGCTTCGGTTGTCGTGTCGGCCGCGGTTAATCTACTGATTCCACCGCCGCCAAAACTGGCGCATTGCGAATCTGCACTCGCTAATTCAGCCGAAGTGAAAGTCGCGAATTGTTCATCGCCGCCATCATTTTTAATACTATACGTTAAATGATACGCTCCGCTATAAGGAGCCCTGACGCCCCATTCTTTGATAGTCACATAGTTCTGGGAGGTTGCGGGAGAAGTAGTTTTTGCTGAGCTGGTACTACCTTTAGAGGTTGTGGTTTTCCTTTGTGCTGGTGAGCTTTGAGAGCTTTTTCCTGCGGCGTCCAAAGTGTCATTGGTCTTTTTATTGTCATGGTAGACGTAGTAGCCGGTGCCGCCGATCACTGCGATAATTACAAGGATCAAGATGGCTTCTATGGCGGTGAAGCCTTTTTGATTGAGTATTTTTCGAGACATGAGTTTTATCCTGGTTATGGTTACTGATAAAGATTGTAGTGTTTGGCGTGTTGTTTGTCGAGGTAGTGGGTGAGTTCGGTAATGAGGGTGTCGGCTGATTCGTTGAAAGTGATCATGGCGCCCGGGCGCAGGGGGTGGGCTACCTTGATAATCGTTTGTATCTGCTCGCTGATGCCGCCGGCGCCCTGCAGGAAGCCAATCGGCGTGTCGGTTTCTACGGCAATGGTAAATTCGTGCAGCGTACCGAGACGGCCACCAACGCTGACGACGGCGTCGCTGGAGGTGATCAGCAAGGTGTCGCGGCCGACATAGTGCAAGCCGGTAAAGATGATGGTGTCGTAGGCTTCGGTGGGCAGTCGGTATTTCATGACGTGCTCGACTTTGGAAGCTGCCGGGCTGAGACCGACGCTCATGATGCCACCGGCTTGTTTGTAAGCTTCGGCGGCATAGTTTGGCAGACCGACTGTCGCGCCGGACATCAGAGCGTGGCCAGCCCTGGCGATCGCCACGCCTAGCTCGGCGGCTAGTTTTTTGCCCTCTTCGACGCTGTTGCCTCTAGCCGCTCCGGACACGCAAATCTGATACATGGATAGTGCTCTTTCTCTTATGCCATTACTGTTTCGGTAGCTAATTCTGGCTGCAGCTCAGCGATAACGGCTTTTTCAACCGGTTCGCGCTGCAGGTAACGCAGCAACAGCTCGTGCCATAACGAGCGCTGAAAATACTGCACCACGCGGCGCTCGAACGGTAGCTGATTACAGCAGTTCAGAGCCGCGTCGATGACATTGAACGACACTGGCCGCTTATCGTGCAGCAGTCCGAGGTAGGCGCTGTGCCGCCAAAAGCTAAAGCTCGGTTCGATAGCGCTTAGCGCCCGCTCGATCGGATGCCAGACCATGTCCTCGATCTGTAAATGCGGCTCGAAGACCTCTTCGCGGCCTTGACGTTTGAGCCGCGCGTAATAGCGCTGGATGAGGTGCCAGGGCACTGACTGATCAAGCAGTCGGGAGTGCAATCGAGGCTCCTCGGTGACAATTGTCCGCACTAGACTGCCGAAATCGGGCCGCACCAGACAAAGTTTCAAAAAGGTGCCGCAGGCGCGGATTTCATTGAGCTCATGCAGCGCCAAGCTCAAACTAACCGTCGTCGTGCCGACAGGAACGCCATCTGGCAGCGGCAAAAAAACTACGGCGCCCAGTTCTTTGAAACTTACTAGATTGTGCCGCTGCTGGGCGACTGTCTGCTGGGCTAGTTTTCGCCATCGTCCGGAGTCGGGTCGTACAAGCGTGATAACGCGTTCCTCGAAATCACTGGCTCTCAATAGAGCGTACTGGTCGAGGAAACGCCGCTGCCAGGCCGCTCCTTCGCTCAACCAAGCGGCGGTCAGCAACAACACCGGTGATTCATGCTTGATGAACGAGTCAAGCGAACGGTAGCCTAATTGTTTCATGGCTTTTTTAGGAGGGATTTTTTTGACGAGAGTCTTGAGTACGCTAAGCTTGAGAGCAAAGCAACGC
>JBAQZF010000027.1:0-3912 GCA_049790715.1 Saccharimonadales bacterium (SeqCode)
ACCTGACACTGCTCGCGGCGACGCGGACGATCGGGTGAGTTGGTGGGTGGGAGGTACTAGGTGCTAGGTGTTAGGTGTTAGGTGTGACGGGTGGGGTGGCGAATGCTCAGTCCGGCAGAACGGATTCGCGGCAGGTGGTCATTCTATCCGATGCTGTGCAGTCCAATCCATGGTTAGGCATGCGCCACTGTCTTGGAGGCTAGTCGATGGCTCCTGTATATTCTTGGAAGAACTACGGGGCTCTCTGGCGGAAGTCGGATGGAGCCTCAGGACTCCTCTCATTCGCCGGCGCCAACACCGCCCAGAAATGAACGGCGGACACATCTGATGGTCGCGACGAGGACGGGTCCCAATGGCCTATCATCAGCTGAAGCTCACGTGCCTGCACTGCGGTCACGACGATAGATACTGGAGCTTCGACGGAGGCATTGCCGAGGGTCTCGCAACTTTCGTGACTCTCGGCCTTGCAACAAACAGAACATCTTGGTTTACCTGCGATTCTTGCGGCAAATCCTACAAAGCGCTCTACCATATATGGACGGCATCGAGACTTCGAGGGAATGACAAACGAGCGGCCGCGATGCCTAACAACCGAAGGCAGCTCGCGCGCTAGATATTGCTTCCCGGCGCGCAGCTGCTCCGTCGTCGTTGGGCACCACTACACAACCTTAGTACCGTCCTCAGTCCACCAGTCGACATAACCACTCACCGAGGGTCACACCGATGGTTGTGGAGCAACCGTCTCTCCAAAAGCAGATAGACAAAGCACGCGCCGACATCAGAACCGATGCCTACGCTCTGTCTCTCGGCGAGTGGATGAGCATTTACGAGCGCAAGGAAATGGATATTCATCCAGAGTTCCAGCGCTTCTTTCGCTGGAGCCTTGGGCAAAAGTCGCGCCTAATTGAATCTGTTCTACTAGGCATTCCGATTCCGCCAATCTTCGTCGCTCAGCAGCCGAGTGGCATCTGGGATGTCGTGGACGGGGTCCAGCGCCTCTCAACGGTATTCGAGTTTGCGGGCATCCTTAGGGATGACTCCGATAAGCTGCTTCAGCCTCTTGCTCTCGCGAAGACCCAGTATCTCCCCTCCCTTCAAGGCAAGAGATGGGAGGATGACGCCCACCCCGATCAGTCACTTACTCAAGCACAACGCCTGCTCATCAAGCGGTCGAAGATCGACGTGAGCATCATCTTGGCCGAGAGCGCGGCCACCGCGAAGTACGAGCTCTTCCAAAGGCTCAACACTGGCGGCTCACAGTTGGCAGATCAGGAGGTCCGCAACAGCATTGTCGTTATGCTGAACAAGGAGCGCTATCGCTGGCTCAAGGAACTTAGCGAGGACGCCAACTTCAGAGAATGCGTAGCCCTTTCCGAACGTGCCGCTGACGAACAATACAACATGGAGCTTGTCCTGCGGTTTGTAGTATTTCGCACGATTGCTGAGAAACACCTTAGTGGTCTCGGCGACATAGGTGATTTCTTGACCGAGCAGGCCTCTGCACTGGCGAACGACAAGAGCTTTGACGCCTCCGGCGAAGCTGCAGCGTTCCGCGCGACTTTCCAGCTTCTCAAGGAGCAGCTTGGCGATGAAGCTTTTCGCAAGTATGACGCTACGCGCGCCCGCGCGGTTGGCGGCTTCTCTGTCTCCGCGTTCGAGGCGATTGCGTTGGGGGTGGGCTACAACTACAAGCTCCTCGATGGCGCCGATGCGACGGTGGTCCGTGACAAAGCGCGGGGCCTTTGGAAGGATCCCGAGTTCTACAACAATTCGGGGTCCGGGATCAACGCTTCTCGTCGCGTGTCCAAGATTGTGCCGTATGGGCGCAAGCTCTTCGCACCATGACTGTCAGGACAATAGAGCAGTTAGAGGATACCCTCACCGCTGACCTTGCCTGGCGAAGGCACGAATTGTCCTTCCTCAATCAGGCCCTCGAGACCGGCTCTTCAGACCGGAAAGAGGTGCTACAGCGTGCCGGGGTAGCCCTCCTGTACGCGCACTGGGAGGGATTCATAAAGGCCGCCGGGTCGACATATCTTGAATACGTGTCATTTCAGCGCCTGCGGTACAGCGAGCTCACCCCGCCCTTCCTTTCCATCGCAATTCGCCGGGAGTTGCGCGCCGCGTCGGCCAGTGACCGCATCGCAGCCCACATCGCGGTCGCGACTTTCTTCACCGAACAGATGCAGTCACAGAGCGCGCTGCCATTTAAGGGCGTCGTAAGAAGCGGCGGCAACCTCTCATCGTCGGCCCTGCGCGAGATCGTCGACACACTTGGCCTTAACTACGCAGAGTTCGCGACAAAGGAGAAGCTTATAGATGAGGTACTGTTGAAGAGCCGTAACACTATTGCGCACGGGGACTTTCTTGGGTTTGACATCGCCCGGTTCAAACAATTGAACACAGACGTGCTCGGTATGATGGAGACGTTCCGTGAGCAGGTTTCTATTGCCGCATCCACTCGCGCGTATCGTCGTCCCGTAGAGGCCAGCGCTGTCGCCGGTGATGCCTAACCTGCGCTTGGGGCCGCTGGGCCGTGGCACCACCGACTCATGATAGTTCAGGAGGCCGAAGTGGTAGTGATCAAGTTACTCAAGTGGCTTTGCGCCCGCGGATTCGGCGCAGCCGTTAGGCGTTGTCCAACCGCTCGGTGAACATGGACTCCTTCGAACAGGTTGTTGCCGCCGTCCTCCATCGCCAAGGCTATTGGTTGCTGCCTTCTCTTAAGATCGACTTGTCGAAGGGTGAGAAGCGACGCATTGGTCGGCATTCGTCTCCGCGATGGGAGATTGACATCGTGGCATACGATGCCACGGCCAACCATGTAATTGCGGTTGAGTGTAAATCGTACATGGATTCGAGCGGCGTTCAGGTCGCGACGTTTGCTGGAAGTAATTTGCTGGATCAAGCCCGCTATAAAATGTTCTTCGAACCGAAACTCCGGCGAGTTGTTCTCGCGGCTCTCGGACGGCAACTCGTCAACAGAGGCTTTTGTCGTAGGAACCCCAGGATTACCCTCGGGCTAGCTGCCGGCAAGATCAAGGGCGATAAGAAGTGGCTAAAGCGCTATTTCATGAAGCGGAACTGGCACCTATTCACGCCCGACGATCTTTGCTTGGCTCTTTCAGAGATGAGTGACGAAGGCTATGAGAACAGTGTAGCTGCCATGGTCGCAAAGCTACTGCTCAGAAACACAACCTCGCTGCGCCGAGACGCATAGCTAACCCTTGGATCTGGCGGGCCTAAGGGGCCGGGGCGCGATAGAATGACAGTTGATCGGCAGGCCACAGTGGGATCCGACGATTCGCCGGGCTCGGCGTTCGTCCGAAGTTCAGGCGTACCTCGTTAGGCAGTGTGGTCGCGATACAGCGGAACCGATGATGTTCCCGAAGGGCCTCAGGCCACCGCTGCCCGATATGCTGCGCTCCTCCCCCGGATCCCCGAGCCGTCCGGCGGACTATCCCGCACGCCTCCCCTTCGTCCCGAATGAGGCGTGCAGTTACGGCGAGTCCGATTCCGTTGCCATGTGCATCTGGGAGCTGGGCACTGTGGGCGCGGCGGAGCATCACGCGATCTCCGATCCGGTGCTTCAGCTCGGCACCGCAATATTGGTTGGGCTGCCGGTCGACAAGGAACACGCGGCGAAAGCGTGGGCGGCATCCACCACCGCGCCAGCGCCGGCGATCAAACGCTTGCACGAGCTGCTAGAAGCATTCTGCGCTGTCGCCGGCCGAGATGGCTGGAAGCAGATCGACGCACAGGAACCCGCCATGCCGCCGGGTGCGCGCTACCGGCGCTTTGAGCGGGATGGCCAGACGATCGTCGCGATGGCTGTTCCCACTCCGTTCGGGCAATCGCTGATGGTCTCCTGTTTCAAAGACCAAGCAGCGTGATCGGCGACTGGAGCTGGCG
>JBAQZF010000028.1:0-1791 GCA_049790715.1 Saccharimonadales bacterium (SeqCode)
AAGTAAAAGGGCGCATTCTGCGAAGGCGCTACTCACCAGTCTGATTTGAGATTTTCCACTCTCCTAAAGAACAGAATTTGTTACGCTCTCTACGCTAAGATCAGGGCTGATGTCTCAGCATTGCTAAAATGTTAGAAAAGGGGTGACAGATTTGATAAAGCATGATACAATACGAAGTAGCATAACCAAATACAAACATATGCCCAAACAAAACAAACTCAAATCACTTTTGTCGCACGCCCGCGTCCTCGTGGTCGTGGCGGTCATCGCCGGTCTAGTCGGTGTCGCTACTGTCGTGCATGCCGATCAGTTCGATGATCAGATCAACGCCTTGCGCGGGCAAAACATCGCTGCCCAGGGCGCGCTCAGCGGCTTGGAATCACAAGCCGGCAGTTACCAAGATGCTATCAGTAAACTCCAGACGCAGATCGATACTGTCCAAGGCCAGATCACCGCTAACGAAGTCGATCAGGCCGCGTTGCAGCAAAAGATCACCGACGCTCAAAATAAAATCACCGAACAGAAAAAGTATCTTGGCGAAGACATCAAAGCCATGTACGTCGACGGCCAGCTGAGTACCATCGAAGAGCTAGCCACCAGCAAAAACCTCAGCGACTACGTCGACAAAGAGACCTATCGCACTAGCGTCCAAGACAAAATCAACGGGCTTATCAAACAGATCGCCGGACTGCAGGCCGCGTTGCAAAAGCAAAAGACCCAGCTTGATCAGCTAGTAGATTCTCAAAAGCAACAGCAGGGCCAGCTAGCCAATGCTCAGGGCCAGCAACAGCAACTCTTGTCTTACAATCAAGACCAGCAAAACAGTTACAATCAGCAGATTAGCGCCAATTCCGGCAAAATCGCCGACCTGCGTCGCCAGCAGGCCATCCTCAACGCCAAATACAACATCGGCGACTTCAAAGGCGATCCTGGCAACGGCGGCTACCCCAGCGCCTGGGCCAACGCGCCGCAAGACAGTCTGATCGACAGCTGGGGCATGTACAACCGCGAGTGCGTCAGCTACACCGCTTTCAAAGTCCACCAAGATTATCTAGCTGGCCGCGATAGTCACGACATGCCGTACTGGGGCGGCAAGGGCAATGCCAACCAGTGGGACGAAAACGCCCGAGCAGCCGGCATTCCCGTCGACAGTAACCCGACACCCGGCTCCATCGCTATCAGCAACGCTGGTGCCTTTGGCCACGCCATGTACGTCGAAGCCGTCAACGGCGATCAGATCTACGTCCAGCAGTACAATGCCTCGCTCAACGGCACTTACTCCGAAGGCTGGCGCTACACCACTGGCCTGGTCTTCCTGCATTTCTAAGTAGTTTACGCTTGAGTGGCTTGAACGCGATCAAGGTATTGATCATTTTGTGGTCGATGAAACACTAGCTTTGTGTCGGGGCTACTTTCAAGCCGTCCGTCTTCTATGAGTACGGAGATCGCTGTCCCCGCCAATACCAATACGTTTTCATCTAGATCCATTTCTCGTAGCCGAGCTCGTAGCTCGTTCGTCGTAGCGGGAGGCACCGCGGCTTCCATGGTCAGCATGATCGCGCTGACCATTTGGCGAAAATCAGCAGTATCTAGTTCGGGGTAAGACTTAAATATATCTTCGCTCAACCACGCGTCAACTGTTTCGCCGACTAACTGAATATTCGCTGTTTCCATCAGCTATATCTATAGCACAATGTCACTCGATACTTAAGTGCTATTGGTTATTTTGTATGCCAAAGTACGCTATACTGTACGTAATGGAATCAAAATCAACAGGGAGAGGTAGGCGAT
>JBAQZF010000029.1:0-5149 GCA_049790715.1 Saccharimonadales bacterium (SeqCode)
GCAGATACATAAATGCCAGGAAAGCCGCGCCGCCGACATAGGTTTTTTGGCCGGCGGGAGCCAGTCGCCCAAGACCGTCGATCAGTAATTTCATGACCGTATAGGCCCCGACACCAAACAAGCCAGCGCGCAAGATTTGTCCTGATTCGTGACTAACGAACAGACTAATAATACTGACAACTATCGCCACCAGCACAGGCGGCAGCCAGATAGTACCACCGATCCGCTGCAAGGGCCGCTCTATCCGCTTGAGCCACAAGACCTCGCGGGCGTCATCCAGCAAAAAATATAGCGTCAGCACTAGCAGGAAGCTACCGCCAAAAGCCGAGATGCTGGCGTGAGCTTTTTGCAGATGATCGCCGTAGATCGCTGGGTGACGCAGCGCCTCGTTGATTACCTGGCTCCAGGGCAAATGCGCGGTCGCCATGACGATAACGATCGGAAATACGAAACGCATGCCGACGATGGCGAAAACCATGCCGATCGTCAAAAATAGCTGCTGCCAGACGCGTGATAGGCGTTCTAGAATTTTGGCGTTGATGATGGCATTGTCAAAACTAAAGGCGATCTCGATAGCGATCAGCACCGTAACCGTCAACGCCGCGCCTGGCCCAAGCGCCACCAAAGCAGCCACTATCGCCGCGACCGTCAACAACGCTGAAAAACCAAAATAACGAGTCATAATGCCTTAATGCTACCATATCGCAAACAAGGTGGTTACAGGTCGGCACTGTGGCCTGGATTCTCAATCAAGTTGGGAATAACATAATTTTATATAGATACAGGCAGGTCTATACTGTTTGAAGTTTGGACTTAAAAGACCCGGAACGAAATGCGCCCGGGTCGTGTAGGAAGCCTCACACTTCCTACTTCCAGCCTATGCTTGGCGTTCGCGAAATGCAATGTGACTTTCCTCACGTTTTAGAGACAGTCTTAGAGACATAAGGGTTATCTTTGATATAGAAGCGCCAGGGCACGTCTTGAGCTTGGGAGATGCCGATACGGGTAGTCTGGATGATGTCGGTTTGAGCAAGCGGCGGTTTAATAATTAATTGTAGGGGTAGCCGACGTAGATCGTGGCCATTTTGTTTTTTGTCTATTTGTAAGGCTTGGCAGATTTTGGCTGGGCCATCGGTCAATTGCTGGCTGCTTAGACCACGACGAAAACGGCTCATAGTATCAGCGCCAGCCAGTGGTTGCAGCGCCCGAATCAGCACCGCCGAACCATGCCCTGTCTCGCCGGTCACGATGTTGCAGCAGTAGTGCATGCCATAGGTAAAGTACACGTACAGATAGCCGGCGGGACCGAACATGACAGCAGTGCGCGGAGTTTGGCCGCGGTAGCTGTGGCTGGCGGCATCGGCCTGATCATAAGCTTCGGTCTCGACGATTCGGCCGATCAGTTTTTGGCCATCGATTTCCCGTATGATCTCGCAGCCCAGCAGCCGCGGCGCGACTACTTCAGCGGGCGCCGTCAAAATCGCGCTCAGGCTATCAGATCTGACAGTTTTAGGCATAGCTTTAGTATAAAGCCTTATCAGTTATGAAACATGAGCACTTTTGGCTACAATGAAAGTATCTATGACTACCGCGCGCTTGTTTGAAATATCCAGGAACGCTGACTAGCATGGCGCATCACGATTCGTTTTTTATTTTTGTTACGGTATGTATTTTAATTTTGTTTTCGGCTGTCTGCTCGGGCTTAAACATCGCCCTGATGTCGCTCGATTTGCCCGACCTGCGGCGCAAGGCCCGACTCGGCAATCGCCAAGCCAAACGAGTGTTGCCTTTGCGACAACATACGCATCTGACGCTGGCTAGCATCCTCTTGACTAATGTCGCCGCGGTTTCGGCTACTTCACTGGTATTGGAAGAACGTTTCAATGGCTGGCTAGCCGGACTGATCAGCACGCTGCTGATAGTGGTCTTTGGCGAGATTATGCCACAAGCTCTGTTCGCTAAAAATCCGCTTAGTTGGACGAGTCGCTTCGCGCCGATACTGCGCGGCATGATTATCGTCACGTATGTTGTCAGCAAGCCATTACAACTATTGCTGGATAAACTGTTTCCGAGACAGCGTGCTCGGCTGCAAAGCCGTCAAGAGCTGGGCTTGCTGATAACCGAGCATCTGGGCAACAAAAACAGTGAGCTGGACGAGGACGAGGTCGAGATCATGCGCGGTGCCCTGCTACTCAGCGAAAAACGGGTGCGCGACATCATGACCGACATTCGCCACACCTACTGGCTGACGCCAGATGCCGCGCTGGACGACGCCAAAATTGACGAGCTAAAAGCCAAAGGTTTTAGCCGCGTACCGGTCTTTAATCGCCGGCTGACCAAGTGCTACGGCGTGCTACTCATGAAAGATTTGGTCGACATCGATTTTGACGGCAATAACTACACAGTCGACGACATCGCCCTACATCCGGCGCAGTTAGTCGGCAGCATGACGGCGCTAGATACGATGTTTCGGACCTTCATCTCGGCCGGCACCCACCTGATCCCCATCGAGAAAGACGACAAAATCATCGGTGTCGTCACTATCGAAGACCTGATCGAGGAAATTTTGGGTCACGAAATCGAAGACGAAACCGACCGTCAAAAGCGTTCAGGCAAATAGCTGCGCGGTCGACTGGAACAGATCGAGAGCAAACGTCCGCAGTAGTTTTTCAGGCTCCGTATCGTCACGCAAAGCGGCGTATGGCAAGACAGCAGCACTAAAACCCGCTTGCTGCCAATGAGCTTGAGGCGGTAATTGCAACGTAGTGGATTCAGCTGGTTCAGGATAAGCCGTTACATAGATGTATGACTCGGCAATGGCCACGTCCTGCAGGTAATCGCGAGTTTCGCGCAGATCTTCATAGAGCAGCGAGGGCAGCGGGTTGCTCATGGCTTTGATTATACGCTCCTAGACTAGATGGTGGCGCAGGATGTCCAAAAGTTGGTGATAGTTGACGAAATATAGCCAGGCATTTAGGGCGAGTAAGCCAGGAAACACGACGAAGTTTTCGACGGCCTGGCCGGTGGTGATACGCAGGCGTTTAAGCGGCGGCAGGCCAAATTTTATCGGAATTGGCAGTAGCCAGGGCACGCCTTCTTTGGTCAACGTATCCATGACCAGATGCGACAGCATCCCGATCATGAACGCCCACCAGACTAGATCAATGTTGACAGCGCGCATGATCGGATGCAGCGCCACTAGCAACCAATGCGCGGCGAAACCAAACAGCGCCAACCCGAGCAGCGAATGCGTCAGAAAACGATGACCGCCACTGAGGGTGTCAAAGATTTTTCCCAAGTATTTCCCGACGGGCAGATTGCGCCAAAACGGTGCCGTCGGCTGATCGATATCCGGCGTGATACCGCCGATCAAGTTGGCAAAAACCGCGATGATGCCGGTGGCCAGAGTGACCGTCCGCGCTGGCTGAGCCAGCACCACGATACCGAGTGCCGTAATAGCTGCCAAGTCGTGCGTGCGACCGGTCATGCTACTCGACGCGGGGCATTACGTGGGAATATTCTCATACCTAGCCTACTGCCGATGCGCTCTCTTCATGATTACACTGGTGAGTTGACGAGCGCGAGCTTCCTGAAAGACGGTGAAATTATCTTCGCGCATAGCCTGCAAAGCTTCAGCATAAATGAAGTGCTTGCTCAAAATAGACGGCGCTTGCTCTTGGTCAATAATCTGCGGATCGTTGATATAATCCGACGGCGCTTTATTACTGATCATTCGGTTGGTTCGATCAGATATTAGCGTCTTGTTAAGAATGCAATTGATTTGGCTATCGGTCAGACGGCCTTCAGACTGCTGATACTGCTTGGCGAGATAGTTTTTAGGAAAAATATGGTGATCATCAAGCGTATGGAGAGTGATCGGGTCATCGATTCTAAAATCGCGGGCGCCATTGAGCGCCGTCAAACACATCACGCCCCGATACACTGAGCTGCGGGTACGGTTGGTAGCATACAGTCGAGTGATGATGTTCTGCTCGCTCAGCGCCGCATCTATCTCTTTGAGCACGTCGCTGTCGGCTTTCTTGCCTAGCAGAAAATCACGTATGTCTCGATAGTCGCGAGTGGTCGCGGATTCCACGGCGCTAGAGTAGCGCTCGCCAAAAACTGATCCCCAATACCAGGCGTCGATCGCTTTGGTCGCTTCGGCATCGAGTTTTTCGGTGCGCATGAGCTCGATGAGAGCTGCCAGCGGAACAGCCAGCGGTGGATAGGGCACCCATTTGGTATCAAACGCGCCGTAGCCTTGGGTGCTACGTATCTTATTGAGCGCCTTGTCGAGCGCTTTGACCGCTCGCTCAAAATCTTCGGCGAAGTTGACTGGCGACAGATTAATTAAATTCGACGATTTAACGTCCAGCCCTCTGAGCAGGCCGATGACACGCAAGATGAAAACAGCGTAGGCACCAGGATCTTCGGATGAAAACACATGGAGGTTTTCGTTTTGCTGATAGGCGTCCTGCCACAATTGGCGCAGCGAGATACCCGAGCGATACAATCGCGCGGTCAACAGGTCAAAGACGGTTAGCTTAACACCGGTGCTGTTCATCTTTTCAAAGACAGCGCAGATTTCGGCGATACCAGCTTCGTCATCCTCGGCGACTTTCTCTAGCGTCATAGTAGTGGCTTGAAAGTTGAAAAAAGGACGCAGTTTATTGCTCCAGTCCAGTACCTCTAGCGCTCGCTGTGCCTTTTCAGCATCACTACTAGCCCCAGCTACATATCCGCCACGCCAATCCTCCCAAGCCTCCTGGGTAAGCGAGGTAAACGGTACGATTTTCTTCGTAAATTGCAGATCAACGCTTTCTATGAGCCGCGCGCAGTCACGCGTCCGTTCACCGTACACTGCTGTCTCCAAATCGTCTGCCATAAATTGTTCTAGATTCAGAAAAAAGCGATATGGATTAGTCGTGTATTTCAGATTGACGTGATCGGGCGCGTAGAGCACGTAGTGCAGCGTGGTGATACGCTGCTGGCCATCGAGGATGTACTTTTCGATGTATTCGTCTTCGGCGACGCCGGCGACACCCTCGATCGGACGATAGGCGAAGGGCAAACTTTTGCTATCAGCGTCCAGCAATAGAATCGAGCCGATGTAGTAGCCTTTAAAGATCGAAATCAGTAGGTCTTTAAC
>JBAQZF010000030.1:0-12744 GCA_049790715.1 Saccharimonadales bacterium (SeqCode)
TGTGTGGGCGACAATAGGAGAGCTATGTTAGACGTATTTATTACTTCGAGGGTTCGACGCAAGATCATTGTGATTTATGCGAAGTATCCTGATTTCAAAACGCACGTTCGCGGGCTGGCGAAACTTATCAAAGAAGACGCCGGCAACATCCAGCGCGAGCTGAAACGTCTCGAGAAGGTCGGCTTTTTGGTTAGTGAACGGCAGGGTAATACCAAGGTCTATTCGACTAACAAACAGTTTCTCATCCTGCGTGAATTACAGAGTATAGTGTTGAAATCGCAACGCTCGGCCCAGCAAAAACGCGCTGGTAGCTAAGACGAGAGTATTTTTTAGAATCACATTTTAAAGTGCTCTTTTAGGGTTGCAAAATCTCCTTCGGTCGGCTAGAATAATACTTCGATGATACAAGTTACACGTAAAGATGGTAAAGAATCGACGGAGAACCTGCTGCGGCGCTTTAATCGTAAAGTGCAGCAGTCGGGGGCTATCGCCGTAGTTAAGGGCAATCAGTTTTTTCAGAAGCCGATTAGCAAACCTGAGCGGCGGCGTAAGGCTATTATTCGTCAGGAGCGTAAGGCTCTAAAGCTAAAGAAAATAAAACTAGGTTTGCGTTAGCAAAGGGCTTCCGCAAAATGCGCATTTTACTCGAAAAACTCCGCTCCGATGCTCACCGTACTTTTAGTACGGCTGCGCTGCGGTGCTCATTTTTCAATCAAACTGCACTATTTTGCAAAACCCTGAAGCGCTCAGACGAAAGTGCTTGGTAGTTTATGTTGTTGGAAGCGAAAATTGAGCAGGATATTAAGACTGCTTTGCTGGCTCGAGATAGTCAGAAAGCGACTACGCTGCGTGGTTTGAAGGCTGCTTTGTTGAACGTCAAGGTGGCGACTGGTAAGCGGGAGAGCGGGTTGAGCGATGACGAAGTGTTACCGGTGCTGGCTAAGGAGTCAAAAAAGCGCCAAGAGAGCGCCGATCTGTACGAGCAGGGCGGTGATCAAGGGCGGGCGGATGCCGAGCTAGCTGAAAAGGCTATTATCGATGCTTATTTACCGGCGCAGCTGAGTGAGGCTGAGATTACTAAACTGGTTGAAGCGGCTATTGCCGAGACTGATGCCCAGGGTCAGGCTGCCATGGGTCAGGTGATCGGGCGGGTCAAGCAGCAGTCTGGCGCTAGTGCTGATGGGGCGCTGATCGCTCGATTGGTCAAGGAGAAGCTTGGAGTATGATTATTTTGATGGGCGTAGCTGGCGCTGGTAAGAGCGTGCAGGGCCGATTATTCGCTGACGAGCATGGTTACGCTTGGATTTCGACCGGCGAGTTGTTTCGGGTGTTGGTGACGGGGGAGCGCCGCCAACAGATGTTGGAGGGTAGACTGCTCAGCGATGACGAAGTGATCGCGCTGGTTGATAAGACCTTGAAATTGATTGACCTAGACAAGGAATTTTTGTTGGATGGCTTTCCGCGTACCAAGGTGCAGGCTGATTGGCTGCTAGGACAGATCCATGATGAGCGGCTGCGGCTGACGGCGGTGGTGAATTTGGTGGCTTCACCAGAGGTAGTCAGGGAGCGGCTGCTGGCACGCGGCCGGCAGGACGATACCGCCGAGGTGATCGAGCGCCGCTTTGCCGAATACAAGACGGCGACGCTGCCGATCGTTGACTATTTCCGGCAGGAGGGCGCGCCGGTTTATGACATTAACGCCGACCAGGATCCGATGACGGTGCATGATTTGATCATGAGCCACGTTGATAAAAAGTCTAAGTAGAGTTTGGCGCGGCGTAACTACAGATGCAGACGAAAGTAAAAACAGCCAGTGAAATCGAAGCTATGCGCGACAGCGGGCGGATGCTGGCTACTGTCTTGCGGGCCTTGAAGCCGAAAGTACTGCCTGGTATCTCGACGAAACAGCTGGCTGATCTGGCGGCTCAAGAGCTGAAAGCGCTGGGAGGCGAGGCTAGTTTTTTGGGATATCAGGGGTTTCCAGATGTCATTTGTATCTCGGTGAATGACTAAGTGGTGCATGGGATTCCGCGGGCCGATAAGATTCTTGGCGAGGGCGACATCGTGGGGCTGGATTTTGGCGTGACGTACAAAGGGATGATTACCGATTCGGCGATTAGTGTTATCGCGGGGCGGCCAAAGCAAAAAGGGCATAGCGTGCTGATTAAAAATACTGAAGAGGCTTTGCGCGTCGGCATCGGTGCGGTGCGTGACCAGGTACGTACTGGCGATATTGGCGCGGCTATCGAGCAATTTTTACGGCGCTCCCGTTACGGCATCGTGCGCGATCTGGTCGGGCATGGAGTCGGCCACGAAGTGCATGAAGATCCAAACATTCCTAATTACGGCCGGCCAAATACGGGGCCTTGGCTGAGCGCGGGCATGACGATTGCTATCGAACCGATGGTTACGCTGGGGGGCGACCAGGTGCGATTGGCTTCGGATGGCTGGACAGTGCTCACCGTCGACGGTTCTTGGGCGGCTCACTTCGAACATACGGTCTTGATTACCGAAGACGGTGCTGAAATCTTAACCAAAGCTTAAATTTGTCGGAATTACAGCATTGATTTTGAGTGGCCTATGCTACGATTGTTTCACTATGAGCGATGACCAATTTTCTCAGCTGCAGGACCAGATAAGTACTGTCCAGGGCCAAATGGGCACTATGCAGAATCAGATGGGAACCATGCAGAGCCAGATGAGCAGTATGCAGACTCAAATAGGTGGTATCCAGATACAGATGGATAGTATGCAGATTCAAATAGGCAGCCTGCATAGTGAGATAGGCAGTCTTGACGACCGTTTGAGTGCTGTTGACGATAAACTTGGCAGGCTTGATAATCGGGTCGATAAGCTTGATAGCCGAGTTGATGGGCTGGAGAGTAACGTTACTAATCTAAATCACCGATTTGACCGATTAGACGAAGCTTATCTGCGAATGTTTCGCTATATGACCAATCGCTTCGATAGTATGGAAGATAGGATGGTTGGTATGGCTACCAAGGAAGATTTAGGTCGTGTATATAATCTTGTCGATGGTCTGGCTCAACGGTTTGATACCGAGGAAGCTGAACGAATAGCTATTATTAATCAATTGGATCGTCATGAGGGCTGGCATCAGCAAACTGCTGCCAGTATTGGTATAGAATTGAGCTAATCAGCGTTAGTTCGTGCGTCTGGCTTGCTCTTCGTCAAGCAATAGCGCTATACTGGTGGCCAGATGCAAAACCAAGAACATTTCATCGGTCTTGATATTGGCACCAGCGCGGTGCGCTGCGTGGTTGGCATGTTTGACCCTAATAATAACAACGCGCCGTCGATTATCGGCCATGGTTCGGCGCCAAATCAAGGCATGCGCCGCGGTGCTGTTGTCCATGTCGACGACGTAGCTGATGCTATCGTGCACGCCGTTACCGAAGCCGAGCGGATTTCCGGCACGCCGATCAAGCACGCCACAGTCAATGTCAACGGCTCGCATGTCAGCGGTTTGAATTCCAAAGGGACGATTGCTATCAGCGCTGCCAACCGCGAAATCACTCTGGAAGACCGCTTGCGGGTCGAGGAAGCGGCAACTATCGTGAATCTGCCGCCTAACCGCGAAATCGTCCAATTTTTCGCTAAAAACTACAGTCTCGACGGTCAGCACAATATCAAAGATCCGGTGGGCATGCATGGCGTCCGGCTGGAAGTCGATGCCCACATCGTGACTGGCGCTTCGCCTAATCTGCGCAACCTCGATATGGCGCTGGAAAAAGCCGAGATACAGGTCACGCACCACACTGTTTCCGGCCTAGCTGCCGCCGAAGCGGTGCTATCTCGCCAACAAAAAGAAGCCGGTACGGCGCTTGTCGACATCGGTGCCGGTACGACCAATCTGATCGTTTTCGAGGACGGGGAAGTGCAGCACGTGGCGGTTTTGCCCATCGGCGGGCAGCATATTACTAATGATCTGGCGATTGGCCTCAAAACTGACATCGATATCGCCGAGCAGGTCAAAATTCAGCATGCCAATCTCCGCCAAGGTGCCAAAAAAACGACCGCCACAGTCAAAGTTTCTGACAAAACGCATATTTTTGAAGCCGAGGAAGTCAATATGGTCGTCGAAGCCCGCGTCGACGAATTATTAGAATACGCTGACAAAGAACTGCAAAAAATTAAGCGCTCGCGCAAACTACCAGGTGGTGTGGTACTGACCGGCGGCAGCGCCAAACTCCCAGGACTAGACGAATTTGCCCGCGAAAAATTGCAACTGCCAACGCGCGTTGGCAAATTGCATAACGTCGGTGGCCTGGTAGACACTGTCGAAGACTATAGCTTCACGACGGTCGTTGGTTTGATGTTGCTAGACATGTTGCTGTTGCCATCCTTGCCACCAGTCAGCGGCCGCGGCAAAGCCACTCAAAGCACTCGGGCGCTTCTCGACGGTCTGCTTGGCCGCCTAAAACGCTAAATTAATCTTCGAATACAAAATTGCTAACTTTTAGATAATGAAAATAACTCTGTCCGGTTAGCGCGTACAAAAAATGTTGAGTATAAGTACTGGTACAACAACCTCGAAATTACGCGGATACATTTGTTGAACTTCTTTGATGCTTCCGTTATACTACGAACTATAAATTAGTATTTCTACCGGGGGATATATGCCACAAGTCGTTGAGCCAGCTATCGAAACGTTCGCGCAGATCAAAGTTATAGGGGTCGGCGGCGCTGGCGGCGCGGCTATCAATCGCATGGTCGACGCTGGCATTGAAAACGTCGAGTTTATCGCGGTGAACACTGACGCGCAGGCATTGCATCACTCCAAAGCCAACAAGAAAATTCACATTGGCAAGGACGCCACCCGTGGCCTCGGTGCTGGCGCTGATCCAGCGGTCGGCGAGCGCGCGGCTAAAGAATCGCACGAAGAAATCAAAGCCGCGATGGAAGGTGCCGATATGATATTCGTCACCATCGGTGCTGGTGGCGGTACGGGCAGCGGCGCTGGTCACGTGGTGGCTCAGATCGCGACCGAGCTGGGCATCCTGGTCGTCGGCTTTGCCACTAAGCCGTTCGCTTTCGAGGGTGAAAAGCGCCGCAAAAACGCTGAAGCTGCCATCGACAAATTGCGCGGTGCCGTCGACACGCTGATTATCATCCCCAATGATCGCCTCTTGCAGACCATCGACCGCGACACGCCGCTGATGGAGGCTTTCAAAGTCGCCGATGACGTGCTGCGCCAGGGCGTGCAGGGCATTTCCGACCTAATTACCGTTCATGGCCTGATCAACCTCGACTTCGCCGACGTGAAGACCGTCATGAGCAAGGCTGGCTCGGCACTAATGGGCATCGGCCGCGCCAACGGCGAAAACCGCGCCGTCGAAGCCGCCAAGCAAGCCATCGAATC
Source organism: Saccharimonadales bacterium (SeqCode) (assembly GCA_049790715.1). Lineage (GTDB taxonomy): Bacteria > Patescibacteriota > Saccharimonadia > Saccharimonadales > UBA4665 > JBAQZF01. The sequence continues at coordinate 5,384 of JBAQZF010000030.1, forward strand.
GCCGCTGCTGGAAGTTTCTATCGACGGTGCCCGCGGCGTGCTGTTCAATGTCATCGGCGGCAACGACCTGTCGATGCACGAAATCAACGCTGCTGCCGAAGCTATCACTACCGCGGCTGACCCCGATGCTAACATTATCTTTGGCGCCACCATCAACCCTGATCTAGAAGGCGAAGTCATCATCACCGTCGTGGCAACTGGTTTCGACGAATCCTACTACGCCAAGCGCACGCTAGAAAAGCCCGCCGCGCCGACACTGACCGAAAAGGAGCCTAAGACTACCAAGCAGGACGACAAAGCGCTGTCCGAAATCGACATGGATCTCGGCGACAACCAGCCAGCCGAGCACGAAGACTTCACCAGCGACAAACCAATTCCCAACATCTGGGCTATCCATGACGAAGATACTGATGATGCCGATCAGGGCACTAAGGACGATGCTCACCACGCTGACGCAACCAGCGACGAAGTAGTAACCTCCAGCCTAGACGACGACCTAGACAAGCCCTCGTTCCTGCGTCGCCTCTCCCGCCGCAAAAAAGACGACGAGTCAACTGAGACCGAAAGTAGCGATAAGTAAGCTTAATCACATGGTGCGATCGGCGGAACTAACGGACTACGATTCGATTGTCCAAATAAGAGAAGATTTAGCTGTTGATATAAGTAGCTTAGGGGAGTCTGAATATAGAGTTCAAATACAGCAAAATGGCTTTCTCTTACCGTTAGGTTTAAGTATTGAAGAGTTCGAGCAAGACTTGTCCCAATATATTGTCTCTGCACTAGATGGAGAGGTTGTCGGCTATCTGCGACTTGATCTTGATGAAGAACGAGAAATAGAGCCTGAAGAAACTGTTTCTTGGTTTAATAATAACTTGAAAGATCTATATTTCTCTACGCCCCATGCAAATATTGGCGGAGTAGGGGTACAAATGGGGACAAAGCGCACCGGTTTAGGTACTGCGCTACTGCAAGACGCTGAGCAGCAAGCATACGCGATGAGAATTCCCTATCTATTCTCTTCTGTAGTGAGTTCACCTATTACCAACTTTGCTTCTATCCTATTTCACGAAAAAAATGGTTTCGAGAGGGTTGCTATATATAGCACTCAGGTCAAGTACTTGGGGATGGCTTACTTCCAGAGTATTTTGTACGCTAAAAGACTCTTTAGATCACTAAGCTAGCAAACCTGTAATTCCAAAAACAGGAAAAGACTAGGTAATGAGGCGTATTAAATAATACAGCGTTAAAATGCTTGCCAAACGCTATTTGTGGGGCTATATTGGTGATAGACAGCGCTATATGTAGAAAATGACAACATTTTTCAGACATATGGTGCGTGCACATTAACTATAAAATAAGATCTGAAATTGTCAGATATATGCGTTGCAGCAGTTAGTTTTTCGCATAATTTTTGTGCGCAAAACGACTCGTCGCGAAGTTTGGCGGTCAAGGTCAGGAGGCATAACGTGAAATGTAACCAATGCCAAAGCGATGACATCAAAGTGATCGAATCGCGGGATGTAGCAGAGGGTCAAGCAATTCGCCGCCGCCGCATGTGCGTGGCCTGCGGGTATCGCTTCACGACGTACGAACGTTTGGAGCGGCCGCAGCTCATCGTCATCAAAAATGACGGTACGCGCGAGCTATTTAACCGCGCCAAGCTACTAGCCGGACTGTACCGCGCCTGTGAAAAAACAGTCGTGACCAGTCTACAGCTAGAAAAAGTAGTCGACACGATTGAGCAAGAGCTCTACGCCTGTGGCGACCAAGAGGTGCGCTCGACGCGCATCGGCGAACTGGTCATGGACCAATTGGCTCAGCTGAACGAGGTAGCTTACGTACGGTTCGCGAGCGTCTATCGACGTTTCACCGACATAGCCAGTTTCGAAAAGGAATTGTCGCTCGTGAAGCAGGGCAAACATATGCCAGCGGAGGTCAAAGATTAAGCTGCTTCCATGTTCGGCACACTTTGGGCGCTGAACTGTGCTTCGCTCCTCACGTACCAAAAAGTACGCTGCGGTGCGATGCTCGTTCATCATCCCAAATTGCGCTCAAACATGAAACCAGACTCATTACTGCTAATGAGGATTTGACGGCTCTCTCCGGTTTCCACTATACTGTTTGGAGATCGCAGAGAGCTCAGAGGGAATCGTTTGAAAGAGAGAGCCAAACGGTTTTCGGAACTCTAAATAAACATCAGTAAAATATAAAATTAAAAACCATTAGAGGTGTCTATCCGGTGGGGCCGGATAGAAAGAAAGAGGGTACAACTACTATGGGACAAACAACTAGCCTGGGGGTGGCGCGGCTTTTCACCCCCAAAAAAAGTAAGGCTTACGACCAGCTGAAGTGGGGTAAGTACGATTCGATTATCAAAAATCCGATGAGTGATACGCCGGTGTTTGAGCAGCTCGGCGTGGATTTTCCAGAGGGTTGGTCGCTCAATGCCATCAACATTGTGGCGCAAAAATACTTTACCGGCACGCCCGGTACTAAGGGCCGCGAAAGTTCACTCAAGCATTTGATAGATCGCGTGGCTGATACGATTACCCGGCAAGGTCTACAAGAAGGCTACTTTGAATCGGAAGCTGAGGCTGAAGATTACCGCGAAGAGTTGAAATATGTACTGGCCACCCAACGGGCGGCGTTTAACAGTCCGGTTTGGTTTAACATTGGCGCGCCGTCGCGTTCGCAGCAGGCTAGCGCTTGTTTCATTCTTGGCATCGAAGACACCATGCCGGCAATCCTGAATTGGTACGTTGACGAAGGTATGATTTTTAAGGGTGGCTCTGGCTCGGGTATTAACATCAGTCCGATTCGTTCCAGCGTCGAACCGCTTGGTAAGAGTGCTGGTACGGCTTCTGGTCCGCTGAGCTTTATGCGCGGTGCTGACGCTTCAGCCGGTGCTATCAAGAGCGGTGGCAAAACCCGTCGGGCAGCCAAAATGGTTATTCTGAATGTTGATCACCCTGATGTCTTGGAATTTATTTGGAGTAAAGCTATCGAGGAGCGCAAAGCCCGCGACCTGCAAAACTTGGGTTGGGATATGAGCCTCGACGGTAAAGATAGTTTTAGCGTGCAGTACCAAAATGCTAATATTTCGGTGCGCGTCACTGATGAATTCATGCAGGCCGTTGAAGACGATGCTGACTGGGATCTGCGTGCTGTCACCACCGGCAAAAGCATCAAAAAAATGAAAGCCCGCGACTTGTTTCGCCAGTTTTCCGAGGCGGCCTGGGAGTGTGCTGACCCAGGTATGCAGTTTGATACGGTCATTAATAAATGGCACACCACACCAAATGCCGGCCGCATCAACGGTTCCAATCCTTGTAGTGAATACATGCACCTCGACGATTCGGCTTGTAATTTAGCTAGCCTAAACTTGCTGAAATTCCTCAAAGACGACAATACGTTTGATATTAAAGCGTTCATCCACACTGTGGAACTGATCTTTACTGCCCAGGAAATCTTGGTCGGTTACAGTTCGTATCCTACGGAGCGCATCACCAAAAACGCCAAAGCTTACCGCGAACTGGGTATCGGCTATGCTAACCTCGGCGCGCTCTTGATGGCGCTTGGCTTACCATACGACTCCGACGAAGGCCGAGCTATTGCCGCGGCTATCACCGCGCTGCTTACTGGTCAGTCCTATGCTACGAGTGCTAAAATCGCGCAGCGGGTGGGGCCATTTGCCGGCTTCGCCAAAGACCGCGAAGGTATGCTCAACGTCCTACGTATGCACCGCGCCGAAGTCTCCAAGATCGATGCCAGCCAGGTACCAGAGGAGTTGCTCAGCGCGGCCGCTGCCGCTTGGGACGAAGCAGTCGAACTCGGTGAACTCTACGGTGTGCGTAACTCACAGGCTAGCGTGCTGGCACCAACTGGCACCATCGGTCTTATGATGGACTGCGATACCACCGGTATCGAGCCTGATCTGGGCCTAGTCAAAGTCAAAAAGCTAGTCGGCGGCGGCACTATGAGCATCGTCAACCAGACAGTTCCACGCGCCCTTAAGATCTTAGGCTACACTAAGCCACAGATCGACACCATCATCGCTTACATCGACACCGAGAAAACTATCCTCGGCGCGCCGGCACTCAAAAAAGAACACGAAGCGGTCTTCGCCTGTTCCATGGGCGACAACGCCATCCATTACCGCGGTCACGTAAAGATGATGGCTGCTGTCCAGCCATTCCTGAGCGGCGCGATCAGCAAGACCGTCAATATGCCCGAGGAAGCCACCGTCGAAGATATCGAGCAAATCCATATCGACTCCTGGAAGATGGGTCTCAAAGCCGTCGCTATCTACCGCGACAACTGTAAAGTCGCCCAGCCACTGAGTATGGCCAAAAAGGACAGCGACAAAAAGGCTGAACCAGTTGCCGCCGTCGAAGCAGTCAACGACAAGATCATCCTTAAAGGCGCTGTTCGCCGCGAACTACCAAAGGTTCGCAACAGCAAGACATATTCTTTCCGAGTAGCGGATAGTAAGGGCTACATGACCGTTGGCGAGTACGAAGACGGCACGCCCGGTGAAATCTTCATGCGTCTTGGTAAGCAGGGATCTACGCTAGCCGGTTTCATCGACGCCTTTGCTATCTCCGTCAGCCATGGCTTGCAGTTTGGTGTCCCGCTCAAAGACTATGTTAAGTCATTCACCAGCATGACCTTCGCGCCATCCGGCATCACCGATGATGCCGAGATCCGCACCGCCTCCAGCTTAGTCGACTACATGTTCCGTCGCTTAGCGCTGAGCTATCTCAGCTTTGATGACCGCCTAGAGCTTGGCCTGGCTTCGATCGATGACATGCCTGATACTCAGACCACACTGCTGGAAGAAGCTCCCGTAGAGTCAGCTGTGACTGAATTTGTACCCGCGCCGCAACCAGCGGCGGCTCAAGTCACCGCACCAATCGCTACTAGCCAGCAACCGACTTCTGCGAGCGCCAAAACCCCCGTCCAAGATTCAACCGCGCCGCTTTGCTACAACTGCGGCAACCAAACCCAGCGCGCCGGTAGCTGCTACGTCTGCACCTCTTGCGGCTCTACAACAGGGTGTAGTTAAAAAAGATAAAGGGACGTATACGACGATTCCCTCATGTCTACAAAAGGGTCCAATGGAGCCTTTTGGGCTGTAGCTAAGCAGGTAAGTTTCGAACATTGTTTGGGAGTGCTTGGCTTTTGACTGGTGTGGGAATTTCTCCGGCATAGGATATGCCTGGAACAGTAACATAAGAAGCCTCAGCTGGCAGGACGGGGTAGCTTTCTCCAAAACCACCATCTATCTGCTCATCATGTACCACAGGCGTCGCTATATGGCGCCTTGGTATGCCATGGATTGCTCTTAACGCGATGCCTGCTGCCTCGCTGCTTGCTTTCTCTCCTCCGGCTACAATACCTTTTTCGATACGCATACTTTTACCTCTCAAAATTAAAAAAATCAGGCTCGGTTGAAGCCTGATTTGGATTATCCAGGGTTGTGCTAGGGCCGCGGCTCGCATGCGAGGGCGGCTAGGCTTCAACCATGTCGAAGCACAACCCCATAAGGGCGAGGAGAAGTCGCTGCTTGTGCTTCCTAGCTGTCACCATAACAGCTTTCAAATATACGCTGTTCAGCCTTACTCTGCAAGACTAAAAAGCCTCGAAAGAAAAATTTAAGATTTGCAAAGAGTAATTCATTAAAAGTTTAATAATAATTGCCATAAACATAGCGCTTAGCTTGACCGAACTACATCTAAAAGCTAGGCTAAAGCTATGAAAGTGCTTGTGCTCTACCGGCCCAATTCCGAGCATGGCCGCTTGGTCGAAGAATTTATGCGCGATTTCCGCAGCCGCTACCCGGACACGCGGCTGGAAGTACTCAACCTCGACAGCCGCGAGGGTAGCGCCACCGCCACGCTGTATGACATCATGCAATACCCAGCGATCTTAGCCCTGCAAAACGACGGCGCCGTCCAAAAAGTCTGGCAAGGTGATGTGCTCCCTCTGATGGATGAAGTCCTGGCCTACACCCATGCCTAAATAAAAAAAGCATTCAAGTAATAATTAACATAATATTGGTCAGACCTTGACCAAGTCAAGCCACTCCGTTAAAATGAGTAATATGAATAAAGTTATCTCAATTTATGATGCTAAAACCAACTTCAGTAAGCTGGTAAAAAAAGCCCGGGCCGGCGAAACTATTTACGTCGGCGCTTACGGCCAGCCGCAAGCTATCATCGCGCCAGCTCCAGCAAAACAGCCGCTGAATATAGGTGTTTGGAAGTATAAATACAAACCAGGCGACTTTAAAGACAGGGACGTAATCGGCACGGATAAAGACATTACGACTGATTTTCAGAGTAGCATTAATCGTTCACTTCCTTAATGAACGGTTTACTGCTGGATTCCCATGTTTTCTTATGGTTGTTGTACGCGCCGGATAAAATCGGCGCTAAGGCTAAGATTGCGTTGCGAGATGCCGACTCAGTATATGTTTCCGTAGTCAGCCTCTGGGAATTAACGCTAAAATTCGACAAGGGCAAGCTAGCCTATCCACCGGCGGAACTGATCAAAGGAGTAGATGCTCTCAACGCCACGCTCTTGCCGCTACAACCCGCGCACCTCCTAGAATTACCAAAAATCAAGCTGACTCACCAGGATCCTTTCGACCGCCTGCTACTCGCCCAGAGTAAGATAGAAAAGCTCGATTTACTGACCGCGGACACGCTTCTTTTGAAATCAGCCTATACCACACAAGATGTTAGGCAGTAGCTCCTTGTGCTATAATTAAGCTTACAATTTGGAATCCGTCAGAGTGGTCATCAGCCGCGATTTTCTGAAAAACAGAGAAACGGAGCCGGAAGAACAGCTCAAAAAGCTTAGTAGAACCAGCCGGAGAGGTCCGTTATCACCGTAAGTAAGTCCCAAGAAGCAGGATGGTACCGTTCCGAAAGGAGCTCCTGCGAGAAACAGGGGCTTTTTTTATTTGGCAAATTTGGCAAAAAGCCCAACAAAAGACTAATGGAGTTACAATAAGCATATGAAGTTCAAAAAAGGCACGCGGCGTAAAGCGATCGAGTACGAAAAAGATCTGGTGCAATACTGGAAACAGCACAAGACTTTCGAGAAGTCTGTCGAGCAACGACCAGCAGACAACGCCTACGTGTTCTACGATGGCCCGCCGTTTCTTACAGGAACGCCTCATTATGGACATGTACTATCTTCGGCCGTTAAGGATGCCATTCCGCGCTATCACACCATGAAAGGCAAGCGAGTAGAGCGCAAATGGGGCTGGGATTGCCATGGCTTACCGGCAGAAGTATTTACCGAGAAAAAACTAGGTATTAAAGACAGGCGTGATATCGGTACTAAAATTAGTT
>JBAQZF010000031.1:0-4906 GCA_049790715.1 Saccharimonadales bacterium (SeqCode)
ACCAAACGACGAAGGCTCGGAGCCAAAACCAGCGCCAGCCGACCGCGGCGGTTCTTTGATCGTCATACGCTCGTTGATCTCTTTCTCGATACTGTCTTTTTGGCGGCCGTATTTGGCGGCCGACAACTGCTTAAGAGCATCACTGAGACGTGGATTAGGCGTTCCCAATCCTGGCAGAGTGGCCATGCTAAAGGGCTGTGTCGGCACTCCGCCGATGAGCGTGCGGACGATGGTGTTGTAATTCGGGATACGCAGCAGATCATCGCCGTCAAAAATCGGCTGGAAATAGCGACTCATAGCCTCCACGTCATTCTGGCCGATACGGAAGGACACGATGGTGCCCATATTACCAAAGACGGCGTCGCGGATCTCTTCGGTCAGCTGCGTGGTAAACTGGTTGGCCACGATGAGGTTCAGATGGTATTTACGAGCCTCGGACATGATGGTCGCGAAACTATCAGTCGAGAAGTTTTGAAACTCGTCAACGTAAAGGCTGAAATCCACCCGCTGATCTTCGGGCACGTTGGCTCGGCTCATGGCCGCCGCCTGAAATTTCATCACGAAGATCATGCCCAACAGCTTACTGTTGAGGTCGCCCGTCCGGCCTTTCGACAGATTGACCAGCAGGATTTTTTTGTTGTCCATGATGTCGCGCAGATCAAAAGCGCTCTTGGTCTGACCGATGATATTGCGCATCATTTCGTTGCTCAAAAAAGCGCCGAATTTACTGACGAACCAAGCCGTCACCTCGCCCGATTCGTTAGAGCGCTGCGAGGCCGGGTATTGTTTTTGCCAGAAGTCCAGCACCGTTTTGTCTTTGACATGGCTGAGTTTTTGCTTCAAGAACTGCGGGTCGCGGAACAGTTGCGGAATATCGATAAAGGTGCCGCCGGCAGGATCAGCCATTACCGCCAAGGCGGCATTTCGGAACATATCCTCATAACGCGGCCCCATAATGCCTTGATGTTGTGGGTCATACAACTTTTGCAGCATGTTCAGGGTTTCCTGAATGAGAAAGTCCTTTTGATCAGGACTGTGGAATTCAAACAAATTCAAGCCCATCGGATAATCCATATCAGCCGGCGAGAAATAGATAATATCTTCGGTGCGCTCCTTCGGCACCATCGACAATAGCTTCTCGGCCGTATCACCATGCGGATCGACGAAGGCGAAACCATTGCCGTTGAGCATGTCCTGTAGTGCCAGGTTCTCTAAAAAGGTCGATTTACCGGTACCCGTCTGCCCGACTACGTACATGTGCCGTTGCCGGTCATGCAGGCTCAGACGAATTGGCTTCTTGGCGCCTCTGAAGACGTTGTAGCCCAGCAGCATGCCGTCTTCAGGAATGTTGCGCGGCCCGTCAACCTGCTTGGAATCCTGACGATTGAGCTGCGATGTCGGTATATTACGCTGGTCTGGGAAGTGAAACAGCGTGGCCAGCTCGATAGAGTTCAAGATATTTTTATTAGACGTCTGCGGGAAAAAGCGCAAAATATAGGAGGTCACCAGGGCGTCGATATCCTTGGCGGGCGTGTATTTAAAGCCATTGCGGCCAGGCGCGTCGTACAGCGAGAAGCTAGCCACCACGTTAGCCAAAATAGCCTGAGCCCGCTGGCTGATATTTGATGAGACGATTATCCGGATGGCCGTCTCATAGCCCGGATGACGAGTCTTCTCGTCGATAGCGTCCATTGTCGATTGGTCTAGATTGGACAGCTCCGGCTTCTTAGGCTCGTTGTCACTGCCGCCATCTGGCGGCTTGCTAAACGCCTTAAACAGATCTTTAGCCAGATCACCGGCCCCCAGCTTTTTGTCATTGCCCTTGCGCTTCTTGTCCGCCACCGCCGATGCCGTCTTGCGCCAGGAGGGATTGGCCGGCCGCATTAATATCTGTATGGCCACGCCGTCTTCTTTGCCAAGCGTCGACAAGGCATTGAGTAGCGACTGCATACCATCACGCTTAGTGTCTTGATAGGTCGCGATCGGATAAGCGAAAGGCTCTTTGAGTGTCAGCTCGCCGCCCAGCGTGCCAGTAGCCCGCCCGATCTGATTAAATATATTGTGTTCAGCCACTTCTTCCAGCCGCACCGACGGATAGGCGCTAACGATCGCCTGCTTAACCACTTCTAGCAGCGCGATAGGAACAGCCGCGTAAAAGTACACGAAGCCTTGATTACCAATAATCTCAAAAGCAAAATGCCGCTGCCCGTAGAAGTTACTCTTAAAGTCCTTCTTGATCGTGCTAGCGATAATATTATAAATAATCTGGGCTTTGCTGATGGTCTCTTCGTTGACGTCGCGCGCGTCCCGACCACCGACATCAACATCTTCGCTCAGTGGTGGCGGATGGATCAGCAGCGGTACGATCTTGAGCCCGCGTTCATAGTTTTTTTGTTCACGAAACACCTTGCGCGTTTGCAAAAAAATGATCGGACCAGCCACCAAAGCTATGATAAAAATGATGACTAAAACAATAAGAAGTGTTGCCATTTTGGCTACTTAGTAAGCTTTATCGTCTTATTGTAGCGCTTCTTCATGTAATCAGCTTTTACCCCCGTTAGCTGCTCGCTTTGCTGATATGGATCATCCCTGGTGCGTTCGACGATTTGTTTTGCCTTGTGCACCCATTCTTTTTCAATCAAATCAGTGTCTTTAATCGCACTTTGCACAACGTTAGTTGATGTAGCAGCCACATCATTAGACATAGTGTCATCCTGAGCAGCTACCGGCGGAACCGGCAACGGGATGGTCGCCACCGGTGGCATAGCCTGAGATACTTGCGTGCCTCGTTCAGCGCCCGATGCGGCCTGCTCCGGACGCTGTTCAGCTAGGCCATCGCCAGCAACCGGCGCTTGTTCGACCGGTGGAGGTAAGCTGATTTCATTTGACGATGGATTCATACTACATAGTATACAGGCTGCCCGCTAGAGATGGTAGTCCTGCCTGAACTAGTTATAATTTTAGCGAGTGGATGGTGATTTTATGGGCCCGACATAGCTCGATACCTCCTTCATTACTGTGGAACAGCTTTGGATATATTTCCCGTTTGTCGTTTACTGTCGCGATTATAAGAAATATACAGATACGCCACCACGATCAGCGGCGATAACACCACCACGTCGTGCGGGCCCAGCTCGCCGATCGATTGCAGCGCCAACAGACTACAAACCAATCCGACCAGCGCGGCGGACAGCCGTCTGCGATGCCTATTGACCGGCAAACCATACCAACTCGCCAGCCGTAACAAGCCCTTGATCAAACAGTACAGCGTCGCCGCGAACAACCCAAAGCCGACAATCAAACCAAACGAAGTAATACTATGCGGATCAGTCAATCCAAAAAACAACCCGTCAACACCAAAAAGCACGATGATAAGCCAAAAAACAGGGTGAGATAGTCTATGCATGATAATTCATTTATTCTTCAATAACGCGCGTCACGTGCGCGCCAACCTAAACAGCGCGAAAGAAAACATAGTGCCGAGGCGATACATCCGCTCATATAAATAGACTATTGGAGCGCGTACCGCCCTACGGCTGATAGGTTCCCTGCAAAACAAGTTTTGTGGGGTGCCTTGACTGACCGCTCTATCAGCCTTTAGGGCAAGACAGAGCGATGTCTGGGGTTAAACGTACCTCCCCCATGTGTGCCGCCAGCGTGTATTTGTCGTACTGGAGGCTGTAAGTCCGCCCCCGCGAGGGCTTCCTACCGGTTATTCCAGGTGGTGAACCAAGAATCCCGTCTTATGTACTCTAAATTGTAGGTTTTTGTTTTAGTGACTTACAAGCTCAATCCTAGCACGCCTACACCCAAAAGTCAATCCCCTTATGGTTATTCCTAGGGTTTGATATATAGGTAGTAAAGTGCTAAAATAATCACTTATGTCTTCCCAGGAACATGAAGCGCCTAGAACTAGAAAGTGGCAACAGGAAGAAGCAGAAGTTAAAACTCTCTTAGGCCTTAGCAAACTGCCAAATCAAACGCTTACCGAGACAGAGTGGCAAGGTTTTGCGCGACGCCTTGCCACTGGCGATTCTTCTGTTGAAGAGGAGCTACTTAACCGCAGACTTAGAACTTTATATGGGATAGCAAAGCGTTTTGCTCAACCTTCTGATCATGAAGGACTTACCATTGAAGATCACTTCCAACACGCGGCAGAAGGCCTTTTAGAAGGAGTACGCGAATACAATCCCCTCAAACATAGTTCCCTAAGAGAAAGAGTTGGGCTGGGGATGTTTTCTGCACTTTACAATTACGCTCATAGAGCAAGTAAAGGTCAAGCTTCTGAATCGTCAGAAAAGCATCCACCTATTGTGACTCTCTCACTTAATCGCCTTGGCGCTGCTGCTTTAGTATCTGATACTGATCTTGTGGAGCATACCGCTTCAACTGTTCGCAATGAGACATTAGTAAGAGCCTTGGCTCGATTGCCGAAGCGAGAAAGTGAAATAATAATATGCCGTGTTGGGCTCGGCTATACGTTTAGGGAGCTTGGTAAAAGACTCGGATTGAGTGCTACCCGTATCGGAGAGCTGGAAAAGAAAGCAATCCGCAGCTTGGGATATAATCCGGAGGTTCAGACACTGCCTGACTCTACAGAAACAGTACCAGCAGCTTTTATTGTCCGAGGAGCACTAAACACCCGGCTGAGAGAACATCTGTTAAATTACCGCAGAGACACAGATGTGCGAGCGTACCGAAATATCAAGGAGAGAGGCAGCTCAGAGGTAGCAGCCCTCGCTGAAATTATTGACAGAGAGTTACACCGACTAAGACACAAGCCGGAAGCATTAGGAAGCGGCATGCGTGAACCTCATGTAATCAAGAGACATACGTTGCTAGAGCGTATAGAAAAAAGGATTGGTCAGCCTATACATTACGGTTTATTTCTGGCCGCTTTATGGGG
>JBAQZF010000032.1:0-5503 GCA_049790715.1 Saccharimonadales bacterium (SeqCode)
CCGTCACCGGCGGTTTGGCGATGTAGCTGCGCATCCGTTTGCCAGCAGCCTGCCGCCGCAGATTTTTGGCCACGAACGTGCCATCGCGCAGCGCTGTCTGAGCCTGGCCGCTATAGGGCGTATTGGCGTTGTCACCGATGACAAAGATACCTTCTTCGGCCTGCAGGTAGGTGTCGACGGCCACCTTGCCGCGTCCCATGATGACGAACGTATTATCGGTAAAAAACGGATGATTCGTCACGCCGGCCGTCCAGATGACCGTATGGCTGCGAATCGGTTTGCCGCTGACAATCAGCTCGTCGGCAGTTTCACCCTGCACTCTGCTATTCAGATACAGTTTAATGCCTAGCCGCTGGAGGCGCCGACGCACCACGCGCGAAGTGTCTTTTGGCAATCTCGGCAGCAGCCGCGGGCCGGCTTCGATCAGATCGACGTGGATAGCGCGGGCTGGCAAGCCATGATTTTTGATAATTCGCCGCAGATAATCCGGCAAGGCGCCCGCCAGCTCGATACCAGTCGGTCCGGCGCCGACGATCACGTAATGCAAATCCGGCCGCCGCTCATCTGTTAATTGTTGATGCAAATGTTTTTTGAAGCGCTGGACTTCACGCTGTGATTTAATGCTGTAAGAGTATTCTCGCAGCCCTTCGATACCGAAGTAATTAGTCACCACGCCGATGCTGATGATCAAACTGTCATACTCATAGATCGCGCCGTCGACGGCCGCAATAGTTTTAGCCTTGCGATCCAGCGTTTTGGCGCTTCCCCGCGCTAGCCGCACTGGTTTGTCTCCAAAAATGGTCGCCAGCGGAATGCTAGAATTAGCCCGTTTCCCACCGGTAGCCGTATGATACAGCGTCGGATAATAGCGTAAATCGCTGTCGTCGCTCAGCAGCGTAACGCTAAAGCGCGGGTCATCAGCCAGCTCCAGCGCCGCTTTGACGCCGCCAAAACCGCCGCCCACGATCAAAACCCGTTCTTTTTTTGCCATTCCGCATATGATTATACAGGTAAAATACTGCCAGCTCCACTATCGATAGGCTACTACTATTACTCCCTAGTGCTTGTCCGATAAATCTCGCGAAAAGCGCATTTTCTGGACCAGTGGCGTGACCACTTGTCGAGGGGTAAAATCCGGCCGCGCGCGCTGATAGGCTGCCTGGCGGAGCTGCCGGACACGCTGATGATTAGCTGCCAAATCATCCAGTACGGTCGCTAAAGCCTGGGCGTCGCCAGCTGCCACGAAGACAGCGGCGTCTCCTAGCACGTGGCGCTGCGGCGCGGTATCAGCGGTCACGATAGCGCAGCCGGCCGCCGCCCCCTGGTACACCTTGTTTGGCACGACATGCCGCGCTTTAGAGCCGGTGCCAAAAATCCCCAAACACACGTCGTGCTCGGCGACTATGCTTGGCAATTCCGCCGCCTCCACCCAATCTGTCCAGGTGACGCTGGTAATATGCTTTTTGCTAGAGGCGGCTTGTTTGGCCGCCGCCAGATCTTGGCCGCCGCCGATCATAGTGACTTCGACCGGCTTTTTGAGTAAACTCAGCGCCGCGCCGATGGTCGGCGTGCCCTGCAGCGGCGTATAGACGCCAAAAAACACTACCCGCAGCGGCCGATCGGCCGTTTGTTTTTTAGGCGTATCTGGCTGCCGCGCGGCGTCAAACCAGGCTCGCGGTGCTCCGACATGCACCACCACTCCTTTGGAGCGATATTTTTCGGGTAATGCTTGTCGATGCTCTTCGGTGTCCACGACCACTGTCGTAGCCGCTCCAAGCGCCGCGTTGTCTACTCGCACTAGCAACCTATGCTTAAAGCCACTGCTGATCTGGCGATCCCGCCCAGTATCGCTGCCGGAAATCATGTAGTCCAAGATGAGTGGTTTACCGCGAAATAGCAGGTGTGCCAGATGAATGTCAAACTGGCCCAGATGACCGATGATCACCGCGTCGGCTGGCGGCAGACGACGAGCCTTGCCGATCAGTCGTACCCAGCAACTCAGAATAGACGCCGCGAATAACGGCAGCCGCCACGGCTGACGCAAGATCGCCACCCTTTGCGACGTGCTGACCGGCAGCGGCACGTTACACTCAGTAACAGATACGCCACGGGCCCGCAGGCCATCGATCAGCACCCGCACCCGAGGCGTCGTCCGCGTATCATACGTGCCGAAAAAAGTAATATTCATAGTGATTTTAATTACGCCAGCAAGGGCTGTAGCTGCCTTGTTGCTTCCTGGAAATCTTCAGCGACTAGGTGAGCATCTGTTTTGGCACGTAAGTAGTCTAGAGGCTTTGTTGTTGCTAAACCTAAAACAATCGCTCCAGCATAACGACCAGCCGTAATTCCACTACCAGAATCCTCGATGACCAGAGTACGTTCAGGTGCTACATGCATGCGACGCATCACTTCTAAAAATGGACCTGGTTTTGGTTTATTATCTCTACACTCGTCATGCGCGACAATATAGCGAGGCGAAAAAAAGTCCATAGCGTTAAGCTCGCAATATCTCGAATATATTTTTCGATTGCTGGCAGTAGCGAGGCCCAGCTTTAGGCCGCGCAAGGCCATATAATCCGCAAAAGCTTCAACGCCAGGAATCAAGGGTGTATTATCGGGGCAAGCAATTTCCACTGTCGTATCCACGACAGCAAGTCTAAATGCGTCAGCTTGTTCGGAATCAGCTGGAATACCGTAAATTGCTGCTGCAATTTTTTTTCGTGCCCAGCCTTGCATAGCGTCCCAATTCGTAATTTCGGGATCATAGTCAAGGCTATGTTCTTCGGCAAAGGAAATAGCCGTATCTTGCTCTGCCTGTTTTTGTAACTCTGTTGAGTCAACGACAACTCCATCGCAATCAAAAATAACTGCCTCAATCTTTTTCATATCAATATAATAGCAATTCTATGCTTAGCTTGCATTTAGGGTTATAAACCACTTAAGCTTAAGAGTAATGGATGAAATCGTACGACAGCTTAAAAAAGTCGGCTTTCAGGGAGAAACTGATGATTCGCCGGCGACACTCGATCTGTATAGTCATGACGCTTCGATGTTTGAGATTCGCCCGAAGCTGGTGGTGAAGCCAAAAGATGCCACCGACGTCGAAAAACTGGTCGCGCTAGTAGCCGCGCGCAAGAAAGCGCGGCCCGATCTCAGTCTGACGGCTCGCAGCGCTGGCACCTGCATGTCTGGCGGGGCGATCAATGACTCGGTTATCGTTGATTTTCGGGCGCATTTCACGCGGATCGAGAACATTACCCCTGAGAGCGCTCAAGCGCAGCCCGGCGTGTTATATCGTGATTTCGAGCCAGAAACCCTGAAACGGGGCGCGCTGATGCCCAGCTACCCAGCCTCGCGCGACCTGGCTAGCATCGGTGGCATGGTTAATAACAATTCTGGCGGCGAAAAATCGTTGGAATTCGGTAAAACCGAAGATTTCGTCACCGAGCTGGAATTTGTCTTCGCCGACGGCATCAAGCGAACGGTCAAGCCGCTCACTAAGATTGAGCTTGATAAAATAATAAACCAAAAAGATATCGAGGGCGAAGTCTATCGTAAGCTCTTCAAGCTGGTCGACACGCATTACGACCAGATCAAAACCGCCAAACCGCACGTCAGCAAAAACTCCACTGGCTACAACCTGTGGGATGTCTGGGACCGCGACAGCGGCATCTTTGATCTGACCAAGCTGATCGTCGGCGCCCAAGGCACCTTAGGCTTCGTGACCGACATTCATTTCCGGTTGGTGCCGCATCGTTCGCACTCCGGCCTGCTGGTGCTATTCCTGAAAGACATTGATGACTTAGGCGAAATTATCCCCAAGGTGTTGGAATCCAAACCGGCGACCTTTGAGTCGTTTGATGACGCGACGTTGAAATTATCAATTCGTTTCATGCCGAGCTTTCTGAAATTGCTGGGCTGGAAGCGCTTTTTACATCTGTTAATTACCCTGATTCCAGATGGCGCGCAGCTGCTCAAGGGTATTCCAAAACTGATCCTAATGGTCGAGTTTAACGGCAAAACCGAGCAGGAGGTACGCCAAAAAGTCCACGCTCTGCATCAGCAATTGAAGCAACACCGCGCCCGTTACGAGATAAACGGTTTCGAAGAAGACCCCACCGAAGCAAAGTCCGAGAAATTTTGGATCATGCGCCGCTACAGCTTCCAGCTACTCAGAAGTAAGGTCAAAGACAAACACACTGCCCCCTTCATCGATGACCTGGTAGTGCCGCCGCCCCATCTGACTGAGTTTTTGCCGAAGCTCAGGGCGATTATCAAAAAATACGATCTGTTCGCGACCATCGCCGGCCATATGGGTGACGGCAACTTTCACATAATCCCCCTGATGAAACTAGAAGATCCAGCTGACCGCGCTAAACTCTTGCCGGCCATGAAAGCGGTGAATAATCTGGTGCTCAAATATGGCGGTTCGCTGAGCGGCGAACACAACGATGGCCTGGTGCGTGGTCCCTGGCTGAAACAGATGTACGGCCCCGAGATGCTCAAACTATTTCAAGAGGCCAAAGCCATCATGGATCCGGCGGCCATCTTCAACCCCCACAAAAAAGCCAACGCCACGTGGGATTACTCATTCTCCCACATCCGCGACCATTTCTAATGCCTTGCCCAAAGTCTCCAAAAAGCCAAGCCCTCCTGCCTCCTTCGTTAATCTTGTCTGTAGACGGCTACTGCTGAGCTGTCTCGGCATCTGTCGGCGGCGTGGTCTCTGGTCTGGAACGCAAGTGATTTTCTACTTGCTCGCCCTAAACAGACGCGCGTGTTTATAAGCGGCAAAGACAAAAAAAGCAGTACCCACAGCTGTTAACCCTATGCCCGCCTCTCCCTCTAGCGTTTTTACTATTTGGTGGCTGGTTGATTGAGGGGGGATTTGAGCTTCATAGTGGTTGACGAGCTTGTCGTCTGCATGAATTTGCTGGTCAGCTTGCTTGATTTCCCAGCCCGCGTGGGCGTGGTGAGTAGCCTGCAAGTGCGCTAGTTTATCTCGTGCCTGAGTGAGCGCGTCTTGATTACTTTCTATCTCACGTACATGACTGTCTACGGTATGGGATTGTCTCGCGTTGGACGTATGATCATTCCACAACCACAGACCCGCGCCAACTGCGGTCAAGGCGGGAAGCTCCATATTTCTCATTACTTCTACTCTAAGATTGTTCATAATGTATACAATAACACACTATTTATTAAATGGCAAACATTGTCTAGCGCTTCTCAGTAGATATTAATTACGCGCTAGCTGTGGGAGCGGGTCTCAATACTTGATTGCTGCCTACCGCGAAGGATACGCAATCGAATGCTCTCTCCGAATCGGTGACTATATAAATAGTATGCCTAGCAGGGTCATTCACTATGTCGTAAAAACCTTGCTTTTTACCGTCATGGTAGCGCCGTTCAATGCCGACTAATACCAGACCGGCTGCACTTGCGACTTGCTGAAATTCGGCCGATGCCTCACACTCGTCAACTTCCAGGCTGACGTCCGGTC
>JBAQZF010000033.1:0-1783 GCA_049790715.1 Saccharimonadales bacterium (SeqCode)
AGGCAAGGCCCATCAGCTGGAAGCCGTCATCCAGACCGGCGCCGAATTTGGCATGCAGTCGATGGACAAGCAGCTTGTTAATCTGATCCATGGAGGCAACATCACCTATGACGAAGCCCGTAACTTCGCCGTCGATATAGATGAATTAGACAGGTTGATGAGAGGCTAGCGAATGTTAAATTTCACCTACCAAGCCAAAAACGCTACCACCGGCCAAAAAGTCAAAGCCCAGGTGCAAGCCGATAACGAGCAAGCGGCATCTAAACTCATCCGCGAGCAGGGTTTGACGCCACTCAAGATTCAAGTTGAAAGGACGGGTGGTAACAGCCGCTTCCACCGTCGTATCAAGACCAAAGACAAGGTCTTGTTTAGTCGTCAACTGTCAACGCTGATCAACGCTGGTTTGCCGCTGGTGCAGAGCTTGCGCAGCGTGGCGCAACAGATGACCAACAAAGCGTTCAAAGTGGTTATCAATCAAGTTATTTCTGACGTGGAAGCTGGCACGTCGTTCAGCGCGGCCCTGGAAAAACACCCGCAGGTATTTAACCGCGTCTACGTCAGTCTGGTAGCGGCTGGAGAGGCATCCGGTACGCTAGACAGCGGCCTAGAACGCCTGGCCGACCAGCAAGAAAAAGACGCCGACATCATCAGCAAAGTCCGCGGAGCGATGATTTATCCGGTCATCGTGCTCTTCGTCATGATGGCGGTGGTGACGTTCATGATCGTTAAAGTTCTCCCGCAAGTGGAGAGTATCTACAACGGTTTGCCAGGGGTGTCCTTACCCTTTATCACCAGAGTGTTACTGGCGGTGTCTCATTTTACGACTCATTTTTGGTGGCTGGTGCTGATCTTGTTGGCTCTGGGCGGCTTCTTTGGTTCGCGGTGGGCGCGGACGCTAGGCGGACGATCGGTCGTGGACACGATCAAGATGCGGGCCTGGCCGATCGGACCGCTATTTATGAAAATGTACATGGCCCGCTTCGCGCGCACTGGTACCACGCTGGTCGCCAGCGGCGTGCCGCTCATCCAAGTGCTGGAAATTACCTCTGAAGCGGTCGACAACGTGCACATTTCTAAATCGCTGCATGGAGCCATCGAAAAGGTGAAGGGCGGCAAAGCTCTGTCAGACTCCATCGACAAAGACCCTAACTTCTTAGAGCTGGTGCCAAACATGCTACGCATCGGCGAGCAATCCGGCGCCATGGAGACCATGCTGGCCAAAGTAGCGGATTATTACGAAAAAGAAGTCGACAACGAGATCAAGAGCATCAGCACCATCATCGAGCCGGTGATGATGATCATTATGGGACTGATCGCTATCACTATCGTGGCCGCCATTCTGCTGCCGATCTACGGGTTGGTCAACCAATCAGGCTTCACAGGTTCTTAAGCAGGTTTTATCGACATGTCGGCTACTCAGAGACGCGCCACAGCCGGATTCACGATTATCGAAGTACTGATCGTGCTGGCTATCGCTGGTATTATCCTCCTGATTGTCTTTCAGGCTATCCCGACCCTGCAGCGCAATAGCCGCAACGATCAACGTAAGCAAAACGTCACCGTCATACTCGAAAAGATTTCGAATTACGAGCTCAATAATACCGGCGACATCCCTGACACCGCGACCCTACAGACCAGGCTAACGACGCCCTCCAACGAGCTCACTATCTATGACCCCGGAGATATTACGGTGACTTCGGGCCGATTTGGTGAACCGCAGGATAGAGCTGCCGTAACCAATCTGGATACGGTGAGCGTCTACAACTATCAGCGCTGTAATACC
>JBAQZF010000034.1:0-3474 GCA_049790715.1 Saccharimonadales bacterium (SeqCode)
TACCGCTATTTGGCGTGGCTAGCGACTGACTGCCATTGTCCTGGCTGAAAACGACGGCGTAATAGTAGCCGAAAGCAGCGCTGGCCGGCGGCGAGATGGTCATATTGATGGTGTTCCAGACGCCCGGGTCAGCCACGAAGCTGCTTTGGGAAAACTTCACCCAGTCAAAGAAGCTATCCCCTGGCTGGCGTTTGAGCAGCTGCGGTTTGCCGTCGGTGCCAGCCGCTTTAAATTTCAGCAAATTAACTTTGATCCTGACCGAGGCGGTGCCACTGTTTTGGACGCGCAAACTGGTGGTAATCGTCTTGCCCGGGGTGGTCGTCAGCTCGATCGGCAACGGCGAGGTAGTGATATTAAAGCCAAGATCAGGGGCGGGTGGCGTGGCGGCAGACACCGGAGCAAGACTCCCCAGCAGTAAAAAACAGAGGAGAAAAACACTCAAAACAGCGCCCAGCCTCCTCCAGGAGCGGAAATTTCGCATAGACTCTAGTATAGCTTAAAAGAAGCCGGCGCCGATAATCGTAATAGTGTCGGTGTAGTCGGTACCTGGCTGCGTGACTGGCGAGATAGCGGCTAATTCCTTGACTGTCAGCACCGCGCCGTTGGCAGTACCGGTCGAGGAAGCGATTTGCCGGATAGTGCCATCAAGACCACTACCGGTAGTAGTGCCGTTCGAATTGTAAGCCGTAGCCGCTGATGTCGTGCCGCCGCCCGAACCCTGAGTGATACCAGTAACTCCAAAGAGATAGCCCTCCGTACCAGACGACAGAGTAGCGGTAGTACCTGGCGTAATCGATGGAATGGTATGCGAAGCGCTGGAAGACGTCAGCCCAGTATTGCTGTCATTGGCCCAGGCGAACCAGCCATTTTTGGCATTGGTGTTAATCGTCACCGTACGGCCAGTAGTAACGCCGACGCTACCGGATGACAGATTAGTCGGGAAAGAGTCGGTATTGCCACTTAGCACGAAATTAAACGTCGGCGGCACCGTAGCGCTGACCACGATCTGATCGTTGCTGACCGTCCTGACGGCTACCGTCGTCGAATCAGCTCCGGCCGTAACGGTAGGGTGATACTCGCCAGCCGTCGCGTCGGTCACCGCGCTAGTGCTCGTCAGATCAACACAGTAAGAAGTGGTCGCTGCCAGCGCCGTCACGCTGCTGATAGTGACCGTCGAGCCAGAACCAGCCGCGGTAATCGAGCCAGGCAAGGCCGTAGCGCCCGTATCAGCCGCGCAGGAAGCAGACGAAACGCTCTGGGTGGCATTCACCGTTCCCGACGAGCCTGTCCAGGTCGTGGTATCCGCGCCGTTAAAATTAATCGCCACGCTTGTCGCGCCTGCCCCGACAGTCTTAAAGACTAGACGGAAACTAGTGGTCGCGCCCGCCGACATACGATTGAGCCGCAGGTAGGTGTTGCTCAAGGTCGCCGCCGAGGTTTGCTGCAGCAAGGGCGAGAAATTAGCCGCGATCATTAGAAAGGCGACTAGCAGTAAAGCGATTTTATTATTTTTTAATCTTTGTATCATCTGTCGTTTCAGGCATTATACATTGTTCTTATGTTTAGCATAGATAGCATCGGCTGATATGTCAAACTTTTTTACTCCTCTTATCTAAGAGAGTTTCATTTAGTAAGAGGCCGCCGCCACGAAGGTCAAGGTATCCTGATAATCAGTCGCGCTCGGCGTGGAAATTGACGATTTCGCCAACAGCGTGGCCGTAGAACTACCACTCGACACCGCAGCAGTAGCTGAAAACAGCGGTTGAAAGGTCGTGAATATAGCCCCAACCACGTTGCCGGAGCCATTATAGGGCGACTGGATGGTCAGCGGCGAGCTGGCGCTCAGTCCTTTGAGCCCAAAACCTTCGCTCAGAGAGGACAGATCACCGCTCGGCGGCGTGACATGGAGGTTGTAATTGCTGCTGCTAGCGCTCACCAGACCGGTGTTCTGGCCGGCCACGTAGACCGTACCGCCATGCGCGGCATTGGTGGCAAAGGTGACCGAGATATTCGAAGGGCTGGCGACGATAGAATTAGCCAGCAGCGGGCCCAGATTAATCGTGCTCGGTGTCAGCGCGAATGACAGAGTCGGGCCGACAGCTACCGTCGAGGCAGTCGCCGAGAGGCCATAGGCCGAAGCGGTAAATTTACCCTGGATGGCATCGACCTTGAACCAGTAGGCGGTACTAGCGCTCAGGCCGACAGCCAGCGTGCCGCTGGCGCCACCCCAAGCGGCGTACGTCTGATAGACTGGCGTCGCGCCCAGCGTGCCATCGGCCTGCACGTAATTCGTCACCGTAAAGTTGCTGGTGGTGGAGACCGCGACCGAGTAGACCGCGTCCGAGGCGTTATTAGCCGTAGTAATGATGAAATTGAGCTGGTTGAAATAAGTGCCACCGCCATTACTCAGCGTCGGCGCCGTCGGCACGTTGGCTTGCTCGGCCTGGATAGCGCCGGATTTAGCGGTATAGGTGGTACTAGAAGACGGCGCGCCGTTGATCTGGCCGGTGCTGGCCTGGAGATTATAAGTAGCCGACGAGGAATTATTGGTGCTGCCCGAGCCGACACTGTAGCTATTCAGCTGAAAATTAGTGCTCGACGACAGCGCCGCGAACAGCACCCCTAGACTCGCCACGATATTCAACGCTTTTAGCATAATCATCTCTTATTGTAGTCCGCCAGGCATGGCCGGAGCAAGCCGTCAGCCGCGGATTACATCCAGTGCCAGGTTTGTAATACCGTCGTCAATGTCTGATCAAGTTGGGTGGTGTCGCTCGTGCCATCGCTGGATAGGGAAATTTCGGCTACTAACCCCTGGCGTGTCAGATAGGCGACTTCGGCAAAGCCGCCGCTTTGATCAGCCATAATCGGTACTGCCTGGCCATTGATAACCATTTTTGTCTCATGATATTTATCAGGATAGTGCTTGCGGAAATTGTACGAACCATCGTCGGCAAGCACGCCGCTGGGCAGCTGTCTGATCTGGATAGCCAGATCCCATGCCGGCAATTGCGGACGCACCAGCGCGAACTTTTCCACGTCGCGGCCGCTGAGAGCGTCGGCTTTTCTCTGCTCCAGCACGCTGGGGTACTGAAAACTAGCGGTTTTACCCCGAAGTGTCTGGAGAGAAGTAGTGGCCGTCGAAGCCGGTGCTGGCGCGGCGGCCTGGATCACTCCTCGAGAAGGAGTAGCTAGGCCGCGCAGCACGATCGCCACGCCGACAATCAAGCAGCTCAAAACAGCCAGCGTGAGCAGTACTCGTATTGTTTTAGGGCGTCGGAAAACGTGTCGCATCTGATGATCTCCTCAGGCTCTATCATAGCAGTTATTACTACGGATATATCTGTAATACGGCGAGTACGCACGCTACTATTTTGAGACAAGCCGCTTATGGATGTACACTACTCCTAAGATGCCTGATTCGCGACAATTTGCCAGACAGCTCATTCCCAGTCGTTTACAGATGGCTTACTG
>JBAQZF010000035.1:0-1928 GCA_049790715.1 Saccharimonadales bacterium (SeqCode)
ACTGGCGCGTCCAGCACGACGCAGAGGTCAGGCTCATTGCCGCCGACGGCAAAACTGATGATGCTGTTGATCGTCTGATAATCCGGCACGTCGCCGCGGCCATAATACTGAATAGCCAAGGTCGTCAGATAGTTGCGATCGACTAGGCAGATGACGCCGTTCTCGACGCTTTGCCGAATGACTTCGAGGCTCTGGGAGCGAGCAGCGTTATAGAGTAGCACCTCTGTACGTGTATTCATCGGATAGTGCGGATCCTGGGTCAGTTGGCGGATGGCCCGCGCCGTCAGATCGCTCTGACTGTCTGGCTCCCGCAGCAACCGCACCGGCAATCCGGCAGCCTGCAATCGACGGGCTAACTCCTGTAGCTGCGTCGTTTTGCCAACGCCCTCCGGCCCCTCCAGCACGATGTACTTACCTCTATTCATAGGACAGTCCCTCGATTTTTTTGGGCAGCGAGCGCTGGTCTTTGTAGGCTTTGGGTAGCAGCATATCTGGTGACCAAGTCTGAATTATCATGTCTAGATCGGTTCCCTGCTGGTATTTGCCACTGAAACCGTCGCCGCGTCCCTGGCCGTAATTGCCTTCGACTTCGCCGGTTTCCAAGAAGATAGCTTGGGCGATACGCTCGCCCACCGGTAGTAACACCGTTTCTCGCTCATTGAGATTATAAATTTCCAGCGTCAGTCGATTAATATATCCTGGGTCGACCCAACCAGCATCAAAACAGACCGCCACGCCGTTGCGACCCCAGCTAGAGCGTGACTTTACCTCGTAAGCTCCAGGCGGCTTGATGCCAAAAAACTCATGCGTATGGGCCAAGATACGCTCTCGGGGCTTGAGACTAATGACTGGATGATCAAGCGGTATGTTGCTAAAGGGCTTGAAGCCGTTGAGGGCGCACCACTCGCCATGTGGCAGGGCTTTGTGCGGGCCATCAAAATAGCGCTCCACGTCTTCGCGGTCAAACGGATTGTAAATAGTCCGCTCGGCCATCTTTTCGATGCGGTAATAGTAAAAGCCAAGCGTCACGTCGAGGCTGGCATGGGCGATATGCTTGGGGTTAAACGGATGGCAAACGATATGCCCGTCATCGAGCGCTTGCCGAATCTGCTTATTGCTATAGACTGCCACGTTACTCCCTCCAAAGACTTACTTGTATTGTAGCGGAGGCTAGCCAATCAAGACAAGTAGAATAATAATGTGATTTTTACGCAAATAGGTGTTTATAACGCTTACGGTTACGTTTCCCGCTGACGGTCTAGTACAATGAGACTGCTCATGATTTTTAACCCGTCTATCGATCACCAGCTTCGGTTGAAGAGAAATTTCGCGGTGCGGTTCCTTAGCTTTTTAGTGGCTGCTACCGGCATTTACATCTTGGCGGATACCCTGCTTGATCAGATCGCGCTTCGCCACAACTCGCGCCTGAGCAGTTTGGTAATTGACGTGCCACTGCTGATCGGCCTCAGTCTTATTTACTTGAGCATGCAGCTTCGGCGCCGAAAACGAACGGCCTGGTTCGCGACGGTGCTGTTCTACACCTTCTATATTGGACTTATTATCAGTAGTTTAACTACGCATCGACTGGATGAGCACATGCTTACGCGAGCCCTGGTGCCGCTGGTAGTAGTGGGTTTGCTGCTGCTATTTGAAAAGGAATTCGTGGTAAAGAGTGACATCCAGGGCTTCGGGTGGGCAGTCCGCTTTTCGCTGTTTATCCTGGCGCTGGCGCTGGTGTACGGTATCGTTGGTTTTATGTTACTTGATAGATTGGACTTTCACCAGGAAATTAGCCTGCCGACCGCCGCGCACTACACCGTTGATCAGCTTGATCTGACGACGACACATCCCCTACATCCTTACACTAAACGAGCACGCTTGTTTGTCGACTCCTTGTCATTTGTCAGCGTGGCGTCTCTGACCTACGC
>JBAQZF010000036.1:0-2176 GCA_049790715.1 Saccharimonadales bacterium (SeqCode)
CGGTCATTCCGGCCGGCCCGCACTGGGCCGCCGTCGTCTGGGGTCAGCTCCGCATTTACGGCTGGCTGGGCTGGGTGCTGCGCGAAGCGGCTGATCTGATCGGCTTTCACGACTTGGAGCCTTGGCCGCTAGCCGCCAAACAGTTTTTGAGCGAATTTAGCACGCAGGATGATTGCGACGTGTGCGCCACGTCTCAAGTCAAGAACTAAGGCAAAGTAGATTATTGACGTACTATACAACTTAATGCTAAAATTGCCGAAATGAGAGGAAAATCAGTCGATACATGTATCTATGAAGAGTTTGGTTTGCCAGCATGGTGGGCTCCAAAGCCTGAATTAGGTAAAGCAATTTTTGACCTCGCCGCGGAGCGCTTCCAAGAAGGCTCGGAGAGTGGTATGATTGCGCAAAACGCGGAAGGTCATCGAGTTCGGGCTATTGCTATGGGAGCGGAACATCCAGAGCTTCCGCTAACTCAGTTAGATATTTCAAGTGTTACTGGTAAACAAAAAACTTTTGAAATAAAAGCTTTTGGGAAGTTTGCTACGAGTTCTTATGCAAGCCTACTAGAACTCAACTCTAAGACAGTTCTAGTAGAGAAGGTGCGTCGGCGTTACAACTTGAAAGTGACGCAAGCTTGTGCTGACATTGGTTTCATTGAAGACGCGGGCAACATACTTCTCACTCCTTCCCAACGCTGGAAGGGCGGCATTATACGAGAAGATTATGGTGTCGCGGTTCATCACGACAAGCCAGAAATTCTCGAGATCGTTAACCCTAAAAAGGCGGCGAGAATGCGGAGGGGGTTAGCACTCATATCACAGCCTTTAGCAGAAATATTAAGACTGGAGCTAAAATTTAGCAAAATTGTTCATCCTGAAACTGAAGCCTTTGAAGATCTGTCGGTTGGGCTTCCGCTACTCAAAGCAGCCTAAAAGCTTTAGTCACGCTACAATAGAAGCATGGATGAGAAATTTCAGGCTGAATATACGCAGCTGAACACACAACAGCGGCAAGCGGTTGACGCTATTGATGGGCCGGTATTGGTCGTAGCGGGGCCTGGGACAGGTAAAACGCAGCTGCTAAGTTTGCGGGTGGCCAATGTGCTGCATAAAACAGATACGGATCCGGTTAGTATCTTGTGTCTGACCTTTACTAATTTCGCGGCTACCAATATGCGTGAGCGCCTAGCGAAGCTAGTGGGACCAAGCGCTCACAGCGTCATGGTGCGCACTTTTCATAGTTTCGCGGCCGAGATTATGGATATGTATCCTGATTATTTTTGGAATGGCGCTCGCTTGAGTATCGCGCCTGATGCCGTCCAACTACAAACCATCCAAACTATCTTATCGGAATTACCGCTCGATAATCCTTTAGCGCTCAAATTTGCCGGTTCGTACACTGCGCTCAATGACGTCCAACAAGCCCTAAAACTAACCAAAGAAGCCGGTCTTACTCCTGAAAAACTGCGAGCCATGATCGCCGTCAATAAAGCCTACATCGATACGATCGAGTCGCAGTTAGTGGATATATTGAGCCCCACGCTAAGCATTAAAAAATTACCAGAATTACAAGCCGCGATAGAGGCCTTGCCAGATCAGAATATTGACGACTCGGTTACGCCATTAACTTCTCTCAGCACTGTTATCAAGGAGAGTTTTGCCGCCGCTAGCGAAGCTGACGCAGTAATCGGTAAAGCTACCCAGACTGGCGCCTGGAAACGCCGCTGGCTACAAACCGTCAATGGCCAGAAGGGCATGTTTGACGAGAAGCGACGCAATGCTTGGTGGCAAGCGTTAGCTGGCGTTTATGAAACGTATCGCGATCGGCTGCACGAACAGGGGTATTACGATTATTCCGATATGATCGTCGAGGTCATTACTCAGCTCGAGCGTCACCCCGAGCTGCTCGCCAGTGTGCAGGAACGCTTTTTGTACGTAATGATTGACGAATTTCAAGATACCAATGCCGCCCAAATGCGGTTGGCTCACTTGGTCGCGACGCACTACGCTAGCGAAGGCAAGCCCAATCTAATGGCTGTCGGTGATGACGATCAATCAATTTTTGCCTTCAACGGTGCCGAACTCAATAATATGCTGGCTTTTCGACGCACCTATCCCACCACCAAAACCATTGTTCTCGAAGAAAATTATCGATCCACGCAAGCCATACTTGATAC
>JBAQZF010000037.1:0-4321 GCA_049790715.1 Saccharimonadales bacterium (SeqCode)
TCACGGTGATTTTAAACGGCTCGACACGACCAGTGGCGACATGTTGGCGAGGGCGGTATTGATCGCTACCGGCTCGGATTATAAAAAGATCGGCGTCCCCGGCGAAAAAGAATACTATGCTCGTGGCGTGCACTACTGCGCGACTTGCGATGGGGCGTTTTATCGAGACAAGAAACTAGTGGTGGTCGGTGGTGGCAATTCAGCCGTTCAGGAGGCCATCTTCCTGACCCGTTTCGCGACGCATATTGATCTGTTGGTGCGCTCGACTATTAAGGCTAGCGACGTACTACAGCAAGATCTTCAGAAATTTGTCGATGCTGGCAAAGTAACGGTGCATTTAGGTACGACCACCGATGAAATTGTCGGTAAAGACAACGGAGTCACTCAGGTCAACGGCACCAAAGATGGCAAAAAAGTCGTCTTTGAAACTGACGGCGTGTTTATTTTTGTAGGACTATCGCCAAACTCGGAATTTTTGAAAAACACTCCTGTCAAACTCGACGAAGTTGGCTTTGTGCTGACTGACAGTGATCTCCAGACCAACATGCCCGGCGTCTTCGCGGCCGGTGATATTCGTTCCGGTGCCACTATGCAAATCGCTTCTGCCGCAGGTGAAGGCGCCACTGCCGCCCTCAAGCTCCGCGAACATCTCGAAGGCCGCCCCCACCCACCCCAAAACTAGATTGTACAATTCGTAACAATATGTTATTATACAATTATCATTTCATAGTGAAATGATCTGGGCAATGCTCAGCGACCTCTTTGGAGGCTAGAATGGCTGGTTTTGTAGGCTTGACAAGGGCTCTCTGCATGAGCGCTTGCGGGATTACTCAGGAGAGCATGAAGTATGTCATGACCCAAGGGTTCGCCAAGCGCAGGCATGGCTGCCTCGTCGTTCTCGATCCGAAGGTTCCGCGCGAGCCAAAGTACAAGGAGTCGTCAGTCGACCCCGAGCATCCCTTCAAAGAACTGGTGCTCTTCGAGTACACATGGGGACAGGAGACTGACTGGGAGCACGACTATCGCAAAGTGGCGCGCGCCAAGGCGTTCGCCAGCTGGAAGACGGGTCTCCCGACGCGGCTGATCAACCAGTCTGCGCCTTACCTGTACGAGCCTGGCTTTACCAAGTGGCCCGGTTCGGCCGTTGGTCCAGGCGGACTGGTGGTCGCCTTCAGCGGTGTCGAGGACTACTTTGACGAGATGTTCTCTGAGATCATGCTCGCGATCATCAAGGGCCTCTGCATGCATGAGGTGCATGGACCCGGCGGCGTGATGGCCGATTCGGACATCACCTTCCTCGGCGTCTAGCCGTACCAAGAGGTGCCAGGAGTGGCAATGATGATCACTCCTGGCTTACAGGACCTGAAAGTACGTTTGCGGTTTTTAACTGCAACCTTCGCTCATAGCGATTACGTACGAGTAAGGTCCTTTTTCATATATTTGTATAATTTGGGAAGAAGTCGCCGATGAATTGGTGTTTTTTGAGGCCGGCTTTTCGGAGGTCTTTTTCGAGATGTTCGACCATTGGTTCGGGGCCGGAGACATAGACTAACGTATCCTCGGATGGTTTTTCTAAACCCAAAATTAATTCGGCGCTGAGTTGACCACGCTCGCCACCCCAAGCGGGCGCGGGCTCGCTGACCACGATCGTGGCGTGCTGCCGGACGCGGTCAAATGTCTCCTGAAATACGATCTCTTCTTCGCTCCGAACACCGTAGAGCAGCTCGATCGGCCGCTTCTCATTAGTCGCGGCCAACCAGCTCAAGATGCTGTGAAACGGCGTGATGCCGATGCCGCCAGCCACGAACACTAGGGGGGTCTGGATGAGCTTTGGCAGCACGAAATCGCCCATCGGATCACTCATCAACAGTTCATGGCCGGGCCGCAGGGCGAACAAAGCCTTTTTAAAAGAGCTGCTTTTATCCTTGCCAGCAAACTTGGTGGTAATGGTGACAAACTCATCCGTTGGCGACGAAGAAATCGTGAACCAGCGCTTAATGCCGCGCTGATCAGGATGCGGATGTTTCAACGTCCATTCGGCAAACTGTCCAGCCGTATAATGCGCCGGCTTCTCCGGCCGAAAATAAAACGTCGAGATATTATCAGCCTCCGCTTTGATATGATCAAGTGTAACTTTCATAACTAACAGTGTAGCACTGAGTAGTTAGCTCCTGCGAAATAAGGAGTTCTGTAAGTAAAATATTTTACAAAATTTCTGAGTACCTGTTATAAGCATCTGCGAAGGGTGGTTTCTCCATAATCTCGGCTAAGCCTATGCGCGCGAGGCTAGCCGTAAGCATATAGGCATGATCACTGATACCGCGCCGATACTCCTGTAGCGAACTACTTCCTAAAGCGAAAACCAGATGACTTAAGCCTGTCGCGCCTTGTTCATGCACGCGATAGCGATCAGTTTCACCAACAGAGGGGAATCTTAGGGCCGTAACAGCACCAATCTGCTCGTGTCTTACGGGCATATCAGAGTGTGCTGCGAAGTGTATACTACCTACCGATAAACTATTTTCCTCTAGTGCTATTTTTATAAACGTGACAATTGCCCCGGGGTAAGCGTCTTCCTCGGTAAGATAAGCAACTGATTGGTGAATTAAGCCTTTGCTGCTGCTGAGGAGTTGTTGAGGATTTTCTGCGTCAAGCAAACGCGCCAAGCTTACTTGATGAATTCGTTCAACTATTTGGTTGGGAAATAACTCCGCTCCAGCCATAGATAGGAATTATAACAGAAATATGACAAAACAGTAGTTACGCCTGATATAATTTTAATCACCAAGCTTCGTAACGATCAGGGTAGTCAGTAATGACGCCGGCTAAACCATATTTGGCCCATTTGCGGGCTTTAGCTGGATTGTCAACGTGTCCGGCCATGCCAAGTTTGCTAAACAAGCGCTTCTTTTGGGCAGTACCTGGTGGAGCTCCATATAATTCGTAACCGCTATGTTTCATAGCCGCGATAAAACCAGGCCACAGTCCGTACTCCAACATGCCTATCCGTCGGGTGCCCAGCTGGCGGGCTCGCTTGGTCGCGCGTATTCCTGACCAAAACTCTATAACCATTGTCTCGATGTCGGGCAACTGCGCGTGGAGCTCAAGTAAGATGGATTGATCGCGCGATCCGAAGCAGAAATCCCGCGCCTGCCATCCCTTTTCTAGGAAAGCCTTTACGATTTTGGCTACCGGTTTAGATGATACGCCTGGTTTAACTTCGATAATAATAGGAACCTGCCGGTTAATGGCGCTGATTGCTTCCGCGAGTGTTGGCAGATCGGGCTTGTGCGCTTGCAGTTCAGCTAGCGTATGCTCAGACACCTTCAATGTACTGCCGTTTGCGTCTACTAGCTCAGGGTTATGGATTACGACTACTTTGCTATCGGCTGTGAGACGTACATCTAATTCAATCTCATCCACATGATGTTCTAGCGCTTTTTTGAAGCTGGCGATAGTATTTTCTGGCGCGAGGCCTTTGGCGCCGCGGTGACCGATGATCTTCATGTCTACTTAGTGTACAATGATTCGTGAAAGGCTGCTTCTATATTCTCCACAGAACCTAGACACGGTTCTTACGAGAATATAGAAGCAGCCACCCCAGCACATACATAATTACGGAGGATAGACGTGGCCGATTTTAATCAAGTACTGGAACCAGGTGATTACCAAAATGGTATCGTCAACACTGTCGTGGAGATATCGCAAGGTAGCTTTCTGAAAATCGAATGGGATCGGAAGCGCGCGGCTTTTATGCTCGACCGCGTAGAGCCGGCTATTTATGCCAAGCCGGTGAATTATGGCTTTATCCCGCAGACGCTTGATGAGGACGGCGACGAGCTTGATACCTTGATTGTCTGCGCTGAGCCGCTACCGACAGGCATCTGGCTGGAAGCTAAAATCATCGGGGTTATGAACTTTATTGATGATGGCGAAGCTGATCATAAAATCATTGTCGTACCGGCCGACGATCGTAATACCGGCGACAGCATCAATACGCTAGCTGATCTTGGTGAACGCTGGCAGCAACAGATTAGAGAGCACTTCACGCATTACAAAGACCTCAAGAAACCTGGCTCCACGACCGTCGAAGGCTTTGGCGACGCCGAAGCCGCTAAAAAGATCATTGCGCAGTCAATCGAACGTTACAAGAAGTAAGTAGTACAATTCAGATATGCTATCAGAGATCCTGAAACGCTACTTAGAAATTTTTCCGGATGAGTGTGATGATTTAAAACTGCTACTAGGTCAAATCGCGGACAGCGAAACATTGAATGACCGGCAAAATTTTCGGGGGCACGTGACCGGCAGCGCTATCGTG
>JBAQZF010000038.1:0-4081 GCA_049790715.1 Saccharimonadales bacterium (SeqCode)
TAAGGAACATACACCAAAACAAAGCAGTTCTTATTGATCCTGCACAATTATAATGCGGTTATGTATCGAAAAGTTAACCTTTAGATTACGAATTAAGCGTACTTTCTCAAAATCTGTTCCTCTTTCAAGCACATATTTTGCATAGCTTGGTAGCGGATTAGCAAGCTGAACCATAAGCCCGTATTTGTGTATCGCTCGAATTAATCCTGGCTCACAATGATTCTGGTTAAGATCCAGTTGCGCGCTCAGTCGAAGCAGTTCTTCGATAATGACGTCTTCACGTACAAATGGCTCCTTACAGTTATAGTCAACTTGTCGGGAACAGTGATAGTACACGTGTTTTCTCTCAGTGCCGTTCTTGAGCAGCTTAAACTTTTCTTCACCGACGATTGTTGAACCGCAGCTGGCGCAGGTAAGGAATCGCTTGAAAGGGAAGTCCTTCGACCCCCATTTGGCTTTCTGAGGCACGATTTGCTGCTTACGTACCTTAATAAACAGCTCTTTAGTTATTAGAGGTTCATGGATGCCGTTATATATCTTGCCGCCGAATTCAAAGTCTCCGTAGTAGAAAGGATTATTAAGCATAAGATAAATCTGGCTAAGCGTGACCTGCTTGCCGCGCCTGGTCGTGAAGCCACTACTATCCAGCCAAGATTTAATATGCCGACCACTCCAACCGTTGGCAGCGTTCTCAAACATTTGGCTTATATAATCTTTGCGTTCGGGATCTGGTATAGAGTCTTTGACGCCATTAAATGAACGATTATAGTAGCCAAGCGGGGAAGGGCCGGGTCGTATGCCCATCTCACATTTAGCTCGGATACCGCGCTTCACATTGACGCTCTTGTTATCATTCTCAAGCTTAGCCTGGGAGCAAAGAATCATGAGTAGAAACTTCTCGTTAGGCGTATTGCTAAAGCTCTGGCCATACGTACGGATCTGCTGCAGCTTATTAACGTCCATGAGGTCTACAAGCGATCCTAGGTCTCCTGCGTTGCGCGAAAGACGGTCTGGTGCCCAAGCTAGGATGCCAGCGAACTGACCGCTACGGATTTCCATTAAGAGTTCATTAAATACTGGCCGTTGCCCGGATTGTTTGGCAGAATGACTTTCGTGTTTGATCTCGGCTATATCGAGGTTCTCTCTTTTGGCCATCTCTAACATCTCTTTTGTCTGGGATTCTATCGACATGGCCTGCCGTTCATCCTGCTCGCTCGATTTACGGGCATACAAGCAGTACTTGAGCTGAATGTCTTTTTCCATCAAGTACAAGGTACCGTAAAGAAATTAGAAGTCTAGCCCCAATCTCAAATCTGTTATTACTAGAATTATCGTTCAGAATATATACTAAATATATGAATAAAGCTGACCACATTATAAAAAGTGGGCATTTGGACGTCGGGCAAGGCCATAAAATCTATTGGGAGGATTGGGGCAATCCGCAAGGTTTCCCGATTATATACTTGCACGGCGGTCCCGGCGGCGGCTTTCATGACAAGCATAAGTTATCATACGATCCTTTAAAGCATCGGGTTATATTCTTTGACCAGCGCGGTGCGGGCAAGAGCACGCCGTATGCCAGCACAGAGCATAACACTACGCAGGATTTAATATCCGACATTGAAAAGCTACGCAAACATCTAAAGATAGAGAAAGCGCACGTAAGCGGCCGGTCATGGGGTTCAGCGCTGGCCTTAGCGTATGCTATAGCACACCCTGAAAGTGTAAAACACATGATGATCGGTGGGATTTACTTTGGCACGCGGTTTGAGAATGACTATATTTCAGCCGGCTATGTAAAGTACACTTATCCCGAAGCGTGGGAGCGCTACATTGCCATAGTGCCCGAAGACCATCGCAGCGATGGTACCGCGATCACGCAGTACTACGCCAATAAAATGAATTCTTCTGATTCCGCCGAAGCCAAGCGATATGCCGACGAATGGACACTATGGGAAGCGTCTACGCTCTCAATTCATTACGACAAACGAAGCGTCGAAGCCGCGGTACTCGCTGAAGACAATTTAGCTATCGCCAAGCTTGAGGCACACTATTTCTTGAACGACTGCTTCATGCCGGACAATTACATACTCGATAATATCCACAAGATTAAACATATTCCTTGCTATGTTGTCCAAGGCAGGTTCGATAACTGCACCCCACCAATCACAGCTTACAAGCTTTCGAAAGCCTATGGCAAAAATTTAACCCTACAATGGGTAAGCGCCGGCCATCGCGGTTCAGACCCTGAAATACAGGCTGTCGAGCGCAGTGTCGCTAATAACTTTCTTACGTAACTATGGCAACAGTATTCATTCTCGCCGGGTTTGACCTGCACGAAACGGCGGCGGACGCGGGGTTTGCACAGCTTCGAGATGGCCTTACGAAAAAAGGCTATTCGGTTGTGCCGGTAGCTATCAGCTGGCGACATAAGACCATTTCTCAGTACTTAGAGGACTTCAAGCAATTTTATAAGCAGCATAAAACTGATACAAATATCGTGATCGGTAATTCATTTGGAGCAGTCATAGCGTTCCTAGCAGCGCCAGTGCTTCAACCTGATTCCATCTACCTATGTTCTTTATCGCCATTCTTTAAGGAAGATCGACGTAAATTTCCTGATAGCTACGGAATAAAATACTTTGGTAAACGGAGAATGGAAGACTTATGGTCCTACTCCGCCGATGAAGTTGCCAAAGTGATCAACCAGACAGCTACAAAAACCTTTGTAGTATACGGCGAGAAAGAGTATATCTCCTCACCAAACCTTGTTAGCAGATGCAGAGAGACTGCTGACAAAATTAAAGGAGCAGTATTAACGGAAGTTGCTGGCGCCCCGCACGATATGAGCGATGACGTCTATTCCGCCGCAATCATTAATATGCTGATGTCTGATGAATTAGGCTACAATTAAAATAATGAGCTTAGATATCCAGCAATCAGAAGCGATTAAGTTGGCTAAGGCTACTATCTATATATGCCGCTCGGATAAAGCTCAGAGCATAGGATTTCTACGGCTAGAGGCGCACGGCGCACTGCCAAAACATAACCGGCCGGTCGAGGAATGGCTGGTACAGGTAGAAGGTGAGTCAGTCGTGCGTTTGTACGAAAATGACGCCTTGACCTGAATGCTTTTCGTCACTTGCCTGAAATTCTATAAAGTCAGTGGGCTGATATCTTTTTCCGCCTTTGTAACCTTCCCATTGCGGCTTTCCACTAATTGCGTAAAGAGCCGTCTCATATTCTTCCTGAAGGCCGCTTGGTTCAGCTTGATGATTGTAGGGTATGTCTCCGCTTGCGCCGACCATAGCGATATCATGCTTTGAAAAGAACTTGTATTTGGCACTGAAACCCTGATGTCGATTTGGTAGGTGCCATACCAGCATATTTTTGACCTTCCAGTATTTTTCTATTTCTCCCCAAATCGTTCTGATATTTTTCCAGTTCTCATACACGATAATAGAAAAATCTGGTTTAGCGACTTGCGCGACGTTGCCCATCCATAGCTCAGTAAAATTATCAGGTAATTCATCGGTCTCCAAGTACCTACGGTTTCGCTTTGCCCCAAATCCCGTAGTAGGTTTCCCGTGCCGTTTGGCATGAAGGTAGTCGAGGATATAGGGTGGGTCGGTCATACACATGTCAGCCGTTTGCCCCTTCATTAGCTTGAGAACATCAGCTTTAACTGTCGAGTCACCACACATCAAACGACTCTCACCTAATTTATATACTTCGCCTTTCTTTACGGTCACTTCATTAATGTCTAACTTCTGAAGTTCTTTTTTCAAATCAAAGGTTTCCGGCATTAGATCGTCGACCACAAAGACAGTGTCAAGCTCCTGGCTGCTGAAGCCGACATTTTCCAAGAGGCTAGAGTCAAACTGTTTTAACAGCTCCCAATCCCAGTCACCTAAGTTCTTATTAAGCCTGAGGTTAAGCTCTTTCTCGCGCTCAATTTCTGGTATGTTCAGATAGGTTACCGGTACCTGCGTAAAGCCAAGGTCTTGAGCCACCTTTAATCTAAAATGTCCGCCAATGACCACGTCTTTGCGTGCGGTCGCGCTATTTACTAATATTGGAT
>JBAQZF010000039.1:0-1988 GCA_049790715.1 Saccharimonadales bacterium (SeqCode)
GATGAAAATTCTACTTATCTAGGTGACGGTGTTTATGGTCACGTAGATGATCATAATAGGACTTGGATAGTAACTTACAATGGTATTTCTATCTCCAATAAAATTTGCCTTGATCCCGAAGTTTTCGAAGCGGCGATAAAGTTTTATCATAGTCAGGAAAGATGGTACAGGAAAAATCCATTAAAGAGGAACTTTTCTTTTGTTAAAATTGAATTTGATGAGGACGGTGAGCCTATCATATGAAAATAACTGACGACGAAAGAAAGCGGGCAATTGAACTTAGAGACAGAATGATAGATTCTATGGGCGAGACAGACGCAACTGTGGTTATTTATGGAGTATGCGCCTTTTTAGTTAATTTTATTATAAGCGCCCCTAAAGAAAGAAGAGGCGACGTTAGAAAAGCTTTCCAGTGTGCAATAGAACCATAGGAGTAATGAATGGCATTTAGTGATATAGAAGACAAACAAATAGATGATATTACTGATAAACTATGTGATGCTATTCGTGGATTTTATAGCCCCAAAGTTGTTGCGTATTCTTTTTGTAGTCTCATTCATGCAACTATAGTTTGCATGCCAAAAGAAAGCCGTAAACATTTTATGGAGTCATTAAAAGATTCTTTCGAGGGAACTTTTCGTATTCTTAAAGAAGAGTTGGGGGAAAATCTTGATGGTGATCTGAGTAATGCCGATGAGTCCTGATAATGTCGATCCACCACTTGTTTTAGTGGCTAAAGACAATCCATGCGAGTGCCATGCTTGCATTCCAATTCTTTGCTTTAATTGTAAAAAATTAGCATATCAAACAATTGAAAAGATGGATATTTATTTCAAGAATAAAGATAGGTCGTGTCATTTATGCCGTAGTTGTTTAGAAGATCTTAAGCAAATTACCCGAGATGGCCAGTTAGTTGAAGTTAAGTTAGACGAGCCAGTTGGTGGGAATAATTAGAATTTAACATAAGATACATTATGCGAAATCTTATAAGGGGCTTAAAATGAATAGTCAAGAGGTTTGCGAACACAATCGCTTGCTGCATCTTAAAAATATAGCGGGAATTATTCATTGCGCTATAGAATTTAATCATTTTACAGATCGCGATGCCGTTAATGCTTTAATGGCCAACGTATGTGAAAGGCTTCGAAAATTAAAAGACAGCGACTTAGCTGCCGTATGCGTGCGTCAATTAGCAATTGTCATTGGCATGATTGATAGAGAAAATAACCCGTGTTCCACATAAATACAGTTTTCTGGATTATATTGTTGATGTTTATGGGTTTCTGCCTAGGGTATATACTAGGTAAGGTATTGTTTAAAGGGGATTGAAAATGAGTTACAAAGATACATTAACATTATATGATGAGTTAATAGCTAAGGGAACGTCAGAGGCTCAAGCACGCGCCCAGGCTGAACAATTAGGTCAGCTTGGAACGTATGTCGGAAACATGGTTAATGACGTTAAAATGGAATTAATCGAAATAAAAAAAGACTTAAGATGGATGTATATTTTAGGGGCTGCAATGACCGTTGCATTCTTTTCAAACATATTATTTAGGTAATGTAATGGAAGACTCTAAGAAAATATTTGAAAAGTTAAGGAAATCAGGTTTAACCTGTGAACAGTGCAATGCTATTATGGAGTTAGTATTTTTCTGTATGCGATCGGTAAATCAGCCCGAAAATTATAAGGAACCGAAACAATGACAGACGATGAAATTAGATCCGAAGTAAAACGAGTCGGGCATAACTTACTTGAAGCAATGGATGATGATTTAAAAATCGAAGTTTTATTGCCTGCGATTGCAATGATATTAGATAGTGTAATGGTGGCTGTATGTAAGAACGATCAAATAAAATCCATGGCTTTAAAATATTCATTTATTAAAATGTTTGTAGAATTTAGAAAAGGAGATCCAATAAATGTCCAATGATGCACAACACATTTGTTTAAATATTCCCCAAGATGCGGGTCATAACTTCATCGT
>JBAQZF010000040.1:0-9293 GCA_049790715.1 Saccharimonadales bacterium (SeqCode)
CTGCTGGCGTGGCTACCAGGATCTCGGCGGCCGCGATCCGGCCGCCACCGATTGACGGCACCAAGCGCTGCGACACGATGGCCATCAAGATGTTGGCGAGCTGGGCGCGAATCTGCGGTTGCTGGTGTGGCGGAAAGACGTCGATCATACGGTCGATACTCTGGGAAGCGCTGTTGGTGTGCAACGTGGCGAACACCAAGTGGCCGGTTTCGGCGATGGTGATGGCGCTGGCGATGGTTTCCAGGTCGCGCATCTCGCCGATCAGCACCACGTCCGGGTCTTCGCGCAGCGCCGATCGCAAGGCCGCGCTGAACGAGTAGGTATCATAGTGCACTTCGCGCTGGACGATGACTGATTTAATCGATTTATGGGTAAATTCGATCGGGTCTTCGATGGTAATGATGTGCGCCGCGCGCTCGTTATTGATCTTGTGCACCAGGGCCGCCAGCGACGTTGACTTACCGGAACCAGTCGGGCCGGTGACCAGCACCAAGCCGCGCGGGTACTCCGCGAACTTATTGACGATTTCTGGCAAACCCAACTGCTCGATGGTTAAAATTTCATTAGGAATCAGGCGTAGCGCCGCTGCCATATTGCCGCGTTCGTGAAAGGCATTGACGCGAAAGCGCCCCAGATCACCATAGGCGAAACTGAAGTCAAACTCCTTGTCTTTGAGCAAAATCTGCTTTTGATCTTCGTCCAAAATAGCAAAAACCAAAGCCTCGACGGCTTCTTCGTCCAAAGCGTCGGCGCCAGTGACCGCTATCAGCGATCCATCAACACGCAACATCGGTGGCAACCCCACCTGCAAGTGCAAGTCAGAGGCCCGTTTCTTGATAACCTCGTCCAGTAATACTTCGATTCTCGGTTGTCCTTGCGCGCTCATATCATCCCACCTTCCCTGTCATTTAGGCGTTACCCTCGGCCGCTACCCGATCAACTTCAGCCAGCGTGGTGCGGCCATCTAACGCTTTCAAATATCCGTCCTGGCGCATAGTGATCATTCCTTCTTTTTGGGCAGCCTTGGCGATTTCGCCACTGGAGGCTTGTTTCATAATCAAGCCCTGGATCGCGTCTGATACGCCGAAGACCTCGTAGAGGCCCATACGCCCCTTGTAGCCTCCTGGATTATCAGAGCTGTCAGTGCCCTTGGATAAAGTATAAGCGGTTTGGTTCATCAAGGGCAAGCTTTTATAGCCCAAATCCTTGGAAAAAGCTTCGACCTGGTCAGCGCTGGCAGGCAATAAACCAGCCAAAGTCGCCTGAATCGCCGCCGTTTCAGCCGGTGACGATTGATAGGTCTGCTTACCCTCGTCAGCAATCTTGCGCACCAGCCGCTGCCCAATCACTGTATGCACCGTACTGGCAATCAGGAACGGTTCCACACCCATATCTAGCAGACGCGGCAAGATACCGGCCGCGCTGTTAGTGTGTAGCGTGCTCAGCACTAGGTGGCCAGTCAAAGCCGCCTGGACAGCCAGCTGCGCCGTTTCTTTGTCGCGGATTTCGCCGACCATGACGACATTGGGATCTTGACGTAAAATACTACGCAAACCTGAGGAAAAGGTCAGCCCCACCTCTGGATTGACCTGCATCTGATTGATGCCGTCCATCTTGTATTCGACCGGATCTTCCAGGGTCACGATGTTGATGGAATCGTTCTTGATCTCCTGGATTAGGGCGTACAGCGAAGTCGATTTACCCGAACCAGTCGGGCCGCTGGTCAGCACCATGCCGTTGGGATTTTGCATGCCCTTGCGGATAGTGCGTAGCGCCCGACCCATGTAACCCATATCTTCCAGCTTCAGCGAAGTGCCTGTTTTGTCCAGTAAGCGGATAACGATCTGCTCGCCCCAGACGATCGGCGCGATGGCGATACGCAGGTCAATGTCTTTGTCGTCGACTCTGACGGTAAACTGGCCGTCCTGCGGTACGCGGTGCTCGTCGATTTTCAGATTGGATAAAATTTTGACTCGCGAGATCAAGGCCGCCTCGGTGTTTTTTGGTAAACGCATGATCTCGCGCAGCACGCCGTCTACCCGACAGCGCACCTTGACTTCGTGCTCCATCGGTTCGATATGGACGTCGCTGGCGCGGTTGTGGGCGGCGAACTCCAAGATAGCCGACAGCGCCTTGCTGATCGGCGAATCTTCCACCAAATCTTTGATAGCCCGCACTTTCGGCCCGCCGCTCTTGGCCTCGAGCGACGCGGCCGCCGCCGCGTCGCCAGGCAGACTGGCGCCCAAAGCCGTCCCCATTTTGGTATCCAGCCGAGCCTCGTACTGCCTGAGCACCTGGCGAATGCCGGCCTCGGACGCCACGTACACCTTGAGCGGTCGGCCGATACGATTACT
Organism: Saccharimonadales bacterium (SeqCode); assembly: GCA_049790715.1. Classification (GTDB taxonomy): domain Bacteria; phylum Patescibacteriota; class Saccharimonadia; order Saccharimonadales; family UBA4665; genus JBAQZF01. The sequence goes on from JBAQZF010000040.1 coordinate 2,355, forward strand.
CAAAAAGTCCACCGCCTGGACATTGTCGGCGTCGAGCATGGCCACCACCAGCCGGTGCTGCATCTCGCCAAGCGGCACCGCCATGTAGCGCTCGGCGAGGTCTTGCGGCAACAGCGCCAATATCTCGGACTTGACCCGCGCCGAGGTCAGATTGACGTACGGCACCTTGGTGACAGTGGCGTTGGCCTTGGTAAGCTGCTCGTCGGTGATCTGCTTATTTTTGACCAGGTAGCTAAACAGCGGTTCGTGCTGCTTTTCGGCCGCTTGACGAGCCTCTGCCAGCTTGTCAGCGGTGAGCATGCCGCTGGAGACCAGACTGTCCGCGACTTGCTGCTCGGTAGCTGCCGAAAGCACGCTCATGTTACTCTCCTTGGCGCGATTCCCCAGGACTGGCTCGAAAATACTAGCATCAGACCGCTAGAACGTATCGGCCGGTGTCCAATAGCGTGTGCGCCTCTCATCGAGAAGCTTCCTACTGCGAACTATCACTACTACTAAAAGGATCGGGGTTGGCATTCTGACCGATGATGATGAGTTTCGTGGGGTCAAAGGCCTTGTCATTGAAGTAGTGGGTATCTGGTTGCGGAAAATCAGCCGTAATCGGCTGCACGACGGCTACTTGCTGCTGCCGAGCTTTGGACGAAGTAAAGACAGCGCTGGAAACAAACAGCGAAATAACCGCGCTGATAAAGACAACCACGATGATGAGCACTATATCTTTCTGTTTCATTTGACGACCTTTTTCGTTATGTTGAGGCTTTTGGCTGGCTGGTAATAGGTGTGAGCGCTAACGGTTAGCGTCATGTCATTCGCTCCGCCGCTTAGATCCATAGTATCGATCTGAATCGGCCGGATCGAGGACTGGAGCTTGGTGATGAGCTGCTGAATGGAGGCGTAATTAGCGTTGCTAATGGTGAAGGAAAATGGCATGCTGACCGGTTGTGGGTTGGGGCTGGAGATATTGGTCTGCTGGCTGACCTGGTCGTCAGTACCGGTGATGCTGGTGACATGGAAGCTGCCGTCGCTGAGGACTTTTTCCAGGCTGGAGGCTAAGGCTGGGAAGTCGTAGGCACTGGGGAGGGCGTCGAGAATGATTTTGGCGTTGCTGCCGTCATTGTCACCGGTGCCAGTGCTGGTGCCGCCGATGACGTTGCTAGAAGCCGAATTAAAAGCCTGGTACGAGGTTACTAGATTGTTAAATGCCGAGATGTTTTTTTGCAGCTGCTGGTGGGCTTTTTGGTTGCCGCTGGTGATTTTGGCTTGATAGCGGGTTTGACTCCAAACGGCATGCGAGGCCACCAGACAGAAAATGGTGATAAACGAGGCCACCGCCACGATGATGACCATCTGAGCGTTGGCTTTGGTAATAGCTAGGTGTTTGCTTGAGATCGCGGCTTTTGCCATATTATTGACTCCCTCCAGTGGTTGGGGCCGGCAGCGGGGCCTTAAACAGGTCAGTCGGTTTGTCCAATTCGGAGCGCGTGGTGGTGAGATTTGGTACGGATAGTTTGACGGCTTGGGTGATATCGAAGATATTTTTGTCATAGGCCAGCGTGATGGTGTAGCTGGCGGCTTGGCTGGGATCTTTGGTATTGCTGTTGAGGCCGAAGGCGCTTAAGACGATGTTGGTGAAGGCTGGGCTGCTCTTGCTGTCGGCGTCAGTAGTGTAAGTGGTGTATTTCAAGGTGTCGATGTATTTGTTGATGCTACTAAGGGCATCACCGGTACCGGTGATGGTTGCCGTTTGCTGGGTGAAATCGATATTGAAAGTGGTGATGTTTACCTGGGCCGGCGTCAGCTGATTGAGGTAGTCAAACAAGCGCGAGCCGGCTGGTTTGCCATCGTGCAGCGCGGTCAGACTTTCTAGCTGGTTTTGAACGGTCAGGATTTTGTCAATTTGCGGTTCGCCCTGTAGTTTGCTGGTTTCGGTGGCGATGTCGCGGCGGATGTCACTGAGGTGTTTTTTCTGTAAACCGCTGACGCCAAGTAATAATACCAGCAGCGCTATGGCAGCGGCGGCGGCCAAAAAAGCGATGGTTAGCACTAGGCGCCTGGAGCGCTGGGCTTTGACGTAGTGAAGTTTGACGTCAGGAAGCAAGTTGAGCTGAATCATACCGCCTACCCCGCCCTCTCCGCCAGGCCGACGGCCACGCCGAACTGATTAGAGATAGCCAGCAGTTCGTTTTGGCGGTCGCGGCCAAAGGTCACGCCCTGCCAGGCATTGCCAATCTCGACGTTGAGGCCGAATTTGTTAGCCAGATACAGCGGAAACTCCGGCATGACAGAGGCGCCGCCGGTGACAACGATGCGGTCGATCTTGGCTTCGGAGTAACGAGTTTGGAAGAATTTAATGGACTTTTCGATCTCGACGGTCAACAAGTCGACAGTACCGGTGATAGCTTGGAAGACCTGGCCTTCCAGCTTGTCTTTGCTGAGGCCAAATTTGAAGATGAACTGTTCGGCCTGTTTTTCGTCGATCGTCAGGTTTTGCATGGCGGCCCGAACGATGGCTTCAACACCGGTCGGAATGCTGCGGGTCAGATGCGGCACGCCATTGAGGACGACGACCAGGTCGGTAGCGCGGCGGCCGACGTCGAGTAACAGCTGGGCGGCGGCGTTTGGTACGGCCAAAGCGCGGGCCATGGCTAAGTTGTCCGGCTCGAAAGCGATGACGTTTAGCCCGACTGATTCCAGCATGTCGAGGCGTTGCTCGACGAAGTTGTTGGGCACGCTGGTAAGTAATATTTCTTGCTTGGTCTTGTCAGCTGGCGAATCACCGATTAGCGCCCAGTCGATCTTTGACTCGGCTAGCGGCGTCGGGATCAGAGCGTCGGCTTGATAAGGAATGGCCTTGGCTAGCTCGGCGTCGGACATGCGCTCCACGTCGGCCACAGTGGTAAACACGCGACTGGACGGGATGCCAACCGCCACGTTTTTGGTGCTAACTCCCGCTTGTTTGACCAGTTGAGCGACAGTTTGAGCCAGTTTTTGCTGATCGGCCTTGGAATCACTCAGGGCGATGTTGCTATCGACCGGCACGTAGGCGTATTTTACTAGTGCCTTGGGAGTACTGCTGCCGCGCAGCTGCACCAAACGAATAGCCGTCGTACCAATATCGAGGCTGAAAAAATCGCCGCCGCCGCTAAAAAGAGAGCTCATAATCTAGCTCCGATTATACCATAAGCATATAGGCTCGACGCCTCTGGTACATGTGTCAATCTGGCCCACCTCATTTTTATGCTGCTATGGCTCTCGTTTACGTGTTTATATATCTACTTGGCATTATACCATAAGCATATTCAGGCAAAGCCCAGTTTTAGCAAGAAAGAAGAAGTTGTCGCGCTCAAAAAGTGTCAATAGGCAAAGCGTATGTTATCCCCAAACACACACTCTTAAAGTTTGACGCTCCCCATAAAACATGTTGACATAAGCACATTCGCGTGCTATTCTAGTAATAGACAACAGCCATTTTGTTGTCCTCGCATCAAACCTTCGGCAAGTAGTTTCTAGGCTGCACCGCGGAAGGTTTTTTGTTTTAGGATCTTTTTCTCTCATACACCGACATAAAGTCTTTTCGGCCAGTCCTCTTATTCTGCTTAACCTGAACGCAATACTCTATTCCCTCCTTAGTAACACCGTAGAATCGGTGAAGAATACTAGATAGATCATCTTTTTTAAATACTGTTTCCGGCTCACAGTGACTATTACGCATAAGATCAATGGCGGCAGTATAAAATTTCAACCTTTTGGTTCTCTCTTTAAGGCTTTTCTGCATGATATGCGTCCAGAAAAGAGGAGAAATAAATATCTTGTCTTTACTAAAATATGTCGAGCGAACATACGGCTGTCTTTTAGTTAGCTTTTCAATTTTCTTATGCTCTCGACGAGCAACCGCAACAACCTCATCGTATGATGTGCCTGGTAACAGAGAGACTTTAGATCTGTAGCTTTTCATTTAAGCAATTATCTCATAGCATTTAAGCCAAAAATATTGCTTATGTATTAGGAGTCAGTGGCTTACTTTTGTTTTTTTTGAGAGATGCCTGACCATCATTTACAAAACTGGCGCTAAGCTGGTGATGGCGTCGTATTGGACAGCGCCGTTACTCGGCAGCTGGATCGCTGGATCGGAGAGGTACATATCGGGGCTGAAGCGGAAGACTTCGGCGGCGCAGATCGGCTGGCTGCTGGCTGGCCCGCTACTACTGCAAGGACGCGCGCCACTGTTCGTCTGCTCGCCGGCTACCGCGTTACGCAAGGAGCCATAGGCGCGCATCAGATTTATCTGATTGGCCACGAAGCTGCCATAGACGGTTAGCTGGCTATTGCAGTTAGCGTAGATGTTAGCTGCTGGCATCGGGGCAAAACCATTATCGCAGGTATAAATTTTGCTTCTGGCGATATACAGCCCGTCTAGCTCGGTCACGCCTGGGTCGATGTAGATCTTGCCGGTGGCATGCAGTACGAATGATGGCACCGTATCGAGCGTATAACCAGTGCCGTAAGTGATATTACCGGTTATGCGGACGTCACCGTTGACAAAGATTGATTTGTTTTGGCCCACGCCAATCGTCGTGGCGCCCAGCGTATACGGCCCCGTAACGGTAGCAGTGTCAGCGCCAGCCTTAGTCGATGGCAGAGCGTCGGTCAGACAATGATCGCCAGTCGGGTCGAAGTTTCCGCCCAGATCGGGGCTTTCATTGCCGGTGGTGATATCACCAGGTACGGAATTAGCAAACGTCAGATTGGTCGGCGAGCGGCCAGCGATAGTCTGCGCGCTGGCAAATCCGGTGATCTTGATAAGCGCCAAAGCGCTCAGCTGCGCGCCAGCACCGCGGTCACCGCCAGTATTATCATTCCAGCCAGCCACCAAACCGCCACCCTTACAGCTGCCATCGTTGGCACTAAAGGTACCGCCCGCCGATACACCGGAGTTATAGACTTTGAAATAGGGCTTATTTTTGACGGTCAGACAGTCTTGGCTGGTTAGTCCGTAACGATCATCAATCCCTCCAGATACAGGAGTAGTACCAGGCGGGCCTACGTATACCTGATTATAATCATCAGTGAGCGTGATCTGGGCGCAGTAGTGATCACCGGCAGTAATCGACGTGGGCGTACACGAGCTATTAAGCACATACGTCGGCGTATTACCCGCTCCACTAGGATTGTACGGCCCATTGCTATTCACGCCTCCAAACTGCAGACATCCGACAGGATTAGCCGTCGTGTAGGTAAAGCTACTGGTAGTTGGCACGCTCACAGCCGCGGGGCCATGATTAATGATGCCCGTATTGTAGGCGATTGTAGTCGGATTTTCATCGCTTGGATAGGTTAATTGCGCCTTCGGCTCCAAGACAGACTGTTGGTAGACATTGACAGGTGCCCAACACTCACTACCGAAGTTGAAGAGTTCGTTATAGGGAGGATTGTCGTTGATGTAGACGGGATGCAGCCAGAGCGCCTGTGAGGTTATATTATCCGGCGCGTTATTGACTTGGAAGGTAAAGGTCGCTGACTGCCCTGCCGGTATAGTGGGCAACTGATAGTGAATATTGCCATAATCGCCGCCTGGCGGATTCGAGCCAGTAGGATTTTTATTGCCCGTATGATCACCGTAGTTGAGGAAGAATCCATTGCCATGAATGGCAGCTGGCAAATCTTGCGGACCATCATTGGTCAAAGTAGCCGTCACGAAAACCGGGCCGCCACCCACGACAATACCGCCTGGTCCGGTACCAGTCACACTTATCGAACAAGCACCACTCAGGTGATAGCAAGTAGCAGATTGAACCACTGTAACCGAAGGATTGGGGGCATCATTGGGATACGTAACCCAGGTTGAACCGCTAGTCTTGGTATATTGCCGCTGAACACTAACGACTACATTGGTGTCAGTGGCAGTAAAATTCCATGTATTCGATTGGAAATAATTGTGATTGATATAGGTCGGGGCTTTCTCATAGGCGGGTATTAACGATTCATCATATCCCAGACTTTTATTGGTATACAGCGGAGGCGGAGGCCCCTGCGTCGGACTTCCGCTAATAATGATTGCTTTATATGCCTGATTGCCAGACACAATATCAGTATGCGTAATCGTCACGAGGGTACGCGTTGGATACTTATTGGTGACAGCACCAGAATTTTTGGGCCACCCAAGGTCATCACTGACCGTCGCGGTCGTGCACTGGGCCGCCGTCGTCCCTCCTTGGCAATTGATCGTGCATTGCGTGTTGCAACCCCTTTGAGGAAACGCGTATTCACCATAAGGCAAATTAACCGTTATACCGTTGTTAGTACCGACATTGACAAGCCAAAGCCTATACTGTTGACCCTGAACAAGATTACCTAAAGGATACACGCCATCTTTGAGATCTACCGGTACTTTAACAGTACTGCTCGGACTTTGTATATATAATTTAATTTTTTGAGCCTGGATCTCTTGATTATTCACTGACAAAGCATTGAGACCAAGATTAACGCTACCGCCTTTGTAAGTACAGTCCGGTACGAACCCAAAACTATAGGTGGTGTACGTCCCGCCTGGCGCACCATCACCATCTCTATCATCCGCAAGGGCGAAGCTGGCCTTGTCGTCTCCATATACTTGGCCTGATCCAAAAACAAGCCTAAAAAACTTATCACCCGGCAAGCTATCATGTCTCTTTATAACTACCAGCGCGGTCAGAACCTGAGGGCCAAATCGATTCGCCTGATTGGTAGTAAACGCGGCGCTACTGGTGTTTTTACCAGCTGCTACGTTAAGGGTTAAATTGTCATTATTGGCCTTACAGCCACTCGCGTTAGTCACCGTAGGCCCGATCTGAGGACCAATACTGCCATCTGCCTCACTCTGGTGTATTTCGACATCTAGCGTCCTTATTCCCTTATCGGGGTCTAAAGGTTTGTTGGAAGGAGTATCGCTATCCACGTCTT
>JBAQZF010000041.1:0-1593 GCA_049790715.1 Saccharimonadales bacterium (SeqCode)
GTGAAGCGCTGTCACGCCCGTAAAATTGTAGCGCCAGGTATCGAGATCTTTATGCTGGTATGGCACCGCTTTGATCCGGTTGTCGGCCATAATGGGGTGCGGCGTGCCGGCGACGCGGTGGCGATCAAACTCTTTTTTGTAGAGTTCATCGATGGTTTTAGTGATGTTAAACGTCGGGCCGCTGGGACGGGTGATTTTGAGCCGCGTGTCGAGCCAAAAACAGCGCGGGCACTGCGTAAACAGCTCGATTTTGGAGCGGCTGACCTTAAAGGTTTGCGTTTGGCCAGGCTGGTACGGCTGCGTGCGTTGTCGCGCGTAAGAAGAATAAGGCATTACGTCCTATTGTAGCAGGCCGCGGTAGCACGAGTAGAGCTGGCTGCCAGGCCAGCAGCGGCAACTCAGTGGCCTAAGTCCATTAATCCAGCTTGCTGCTGTGCTCTGAGCCATGCTAAGTGCTTGTCTAGATGGTCGAGATCTGTTAATTCAAAAATTCCTTTAAATATATAGGCTCTTTCGTGCAACTCTATCCGCTGTTTATTGACCTCGTGACGCACCCAGACTACGATTTGCTGCCTATGCTGCATGATAAACTCCTTAGCTGATTCTATCAGGCGCGGTTGAGCAGTTTGCAATTCGGCAACATGCTGCCTGCCTTGCTCAAAGAGTATGACATCACTTCGACCGTTAGTCCCTTTTAGGCTTCGCTGTTTTATTCCAAGTAAGGCTTCGGCCTTGCCTTTCTTAATAGCTCTGCCGATATAATGCGGGCTGATACCGGTATTATTTGCCGCGTGCTGTATGGCACCGTATTGACCCTTCTCTATTGGATAAGATTGACCAGGCTCAGTCGCGTTGTCCAAATACCAGAAGAAACCAACGTAAGCTTCGTCTTCGGTCAGTTTGTCTACTGTTCGAGGAATCTCAAGACTGATACCGTCTAGTTCGCGTGATGTCAGCAATGGCGTAGCATAGCCTATGACTTGAGCCGCAGGCAGCATCATCTCAGGTGAATCAGTATTATGATTATGGTGTTGAACAGTTTCCATATGACTCTCTACGATTCTCTTAGAAAGAAACTATATCATAATAACGTCATTTTCTATAATAGCCCCGTCGGTGGCGGCCAAGGGTTTACAGTTCTTCAAGGATGCGGATGAGGTCAGACGGCTGGTCGGCCAGCGCTGTCGGGTGGAGCGCTTTGAGAGTTGCTGGTTTGGTGAAGCCCCAAGTGACCGCTATGACGCGCAGCGAGAGCGACTGGGCGGCCTGGACGTCGCGCGTTTCATCACCGATGTAGATAGCGTCTCCCCGTTCCAGGTTGTGCTCGCGTAGCAGTCGCCGCAGAGCTGAAGCTTTGCCAAATAGCCCTACGCTGCCGTATATTTCCAAAAAATAAGTGTGCAGCTCGTGCTGATGCAAAAAGTCGCGCACGTTCCGCAGCGTATTGCTACTGAGGATAAATAGCTCGTGGCCCTCGGCATGCAATGCGCGGATGGCTTCCGGTATGCCGGCGAACGGCTCCAGCTGTCCGATCACCTGGCGCATCCGGCGGCGGCCGCGCATCAGCAAAAACGGCATTTTCCAGGGGTGAAT
>JBAQZF010000042.1:0-11018 GCA_049790715.1 Saccharimonadales bacterium (SeqCode)
GATTGATAGGTGAGAGCTTTGGTGCGCTGGTCGGGGGGGGTAGCCTATTAACCATGCCAGCCCTCCTCTTCACCGGTATACCCTTGCAAGCTGCCATTGCCACAGACAATGCTGCCGCGCTCGGTACCGAAGCTGGTATTCTCTCAGAGACATACAAAAAGGTTCTCGCTAACAAAAAACTTACATTGCTCATGGCCGCCCCTTTAACTCTGGGTGGCATAGTGGGCACCTGGCTCCTATTTCACGTTCCAGGCGGCGTTATTAAATACTTGATGGTGGCAACTATTACTGTGTTGGTTGTACACTCATACTTTTCCAAAGGTAAAACCGACCCTAACGCAGTCAAGAGGTCGCATTACGTACTTATGATGATATTCCTGTTTTTGGTAGGTGCTTACTCTAACTTCATGGCTGCCGGCGAGGGCGCATTTAGTCGCTTTGGTTTAATGACTATTCTGGGGTTATCTTTTATGCAGAGCCAGGGTATTAAAGCAACCGCGACCATGCCATCTCGTATCTATTCGCTAATCGTGACTGGCATAGCCGGTTTAATTATTTGGCCCTACTTGTTGACCATGTGGTGTTCGACCTTTTTGGCAGGCAAGTATGCTACCAAGCTAGCTAAACACATACCAGACAACTACATGAAAATAGCTCTCACTGTCGTGAGTATTCTTTTCGCTATATATCTACTATTCTTCTACAAACAATAGCTATTTGTTTTTATTAGTTTTGTTGCGACCCAGTAAACGGGGACCAAAACGGAGGCGACGGCTGCCAGGCGAGGCGGCTGCTTCGGTATTGGAAGTATCATAAAAGAAGTCGGGTTGAGAGTATTGGTCGTAGGTGACCATCAGCGCCCGCGACTCTACGGCTCGCAAGGTCTGTAGGGCGACGGATACCAGGATGAGTATGCTGGTGCCGCCGATGGCGATATTGGTCTTGATAAATATCTGCGCGATGATCGGCAGTAAAGCCAGCAAGCCCAAACTCAAGGCGCCAAAAAAGGTCAAGCGATTGACGATCTTGGCGAGGTACTTTTCGGTCTGCTCGCCGCCGCGCACTCCTTCTATGAAACCGCCTTGTTTGTGGAGGTTTTCGGCGATTTCTTTAGAGTTGAAGGTGATGCTGGTGTAGAAAAAGGTAAAAATGAAGACTAGCAGGAAGTAGGTAACAGGGTAGATGTAAGCGCGCCAGCCAAGGGTCGCGAAACTGTTAGCTGTGGGGTTTTGAAACCAGGTCGCTAGATTAGTCCCCAGATGAGCCAAGTGCGCGCTATGCCCGCCGCTGAGCAGCTGTCCGACAAAGCTCGGAACGCTCAAGAACGCCAAAGCGAAGATAATCGGCACCACGCCGGCAGTGATGAGCTTGACCGGCAATAGGGTGGTGATGCCACCGTAGGTGCGATTGCCCTGGACTCGTTTAGCGTAGTTGACCGTCAGATTGCGGGCGGCTTCGTTGAGCATCACCACTAGCCAGGTTACGACTAAGACCGACGCCAGGATAATCAGGCTGGTAATCAGCGCGCCTTTGTTGATCGGTAAGCTGTGGCCAAATAGGTGCCAGTGATGGCCCTCCTGGAGCACCGAGCCGACAATCTGAGAAATCGTCGCCGGCAGACGACTAACGATACCGACAGTAATAAGTAGCGAGATGCCGTTGCCGACCCCTTGCTCTGTCACTAGTTCGCCGAGCCACATCAGCAGCATCGAACCACCCGCCAGGGCAGCCACCATCAGCACCCACTGCATGGGCGAAGTGTTGGCCGTAATGTCGCCAATCCCGCCGATGGACTGAGCGGCTTGCCGGATGAAGTAAATTGATCCGACAGATTGGACGATAGCCAGCGGTAGCGTCAAGAGACGGGTGTATTGGTTGATCTTCTTCTGCCCGAATTCGCCCTCTTTGTGCAAGGCTTCCAGCTGCGGAATGGCCTTGGTGAGCAACTGCATAATGATCGAGGCGTTGATGTACGGCCCCAGACCAGCGATCATGATCGAGAAGTTCGCCAAAGCGCCGCCAGTCAAAACGTTGATAAAGCTCAGTAATTGCGGGGTGTTGCTGGAATTAAACAGGTTTTGCAGGACTTGGTGCAGCGTTTCGGGATTACTGAGCGGCACCGGAATGTGGGCCAGGACGCGAAAAACCAGCAAGATACCGAGCACCGCCAGGATACGTCCACGCATATCCTTGTGCGTCAGTGACTTGCCAATTATTTTCCAGTTCATGTCTCCGGTCTACCCTCTCTTTTCGCTTGCAGTATTATGACACACGTTCTGCTTACTATACTAGTGGACTATTGTTCTTTAAGCAGTGCTCTGTTTTATAGTTTCGTCTAACTCGGCCAGTACCGATCGAGCATTTAACACCTCTGTAACACGACGTCCTGTTTCCAGTAGTTCAGCTTCCGAACGCCATACGAATCGTAATTCCGTAGCTCCCTCATAGAGGCTCCGCTCAAAATCAGTCTGACTTGGCCCGGGAGCGCTAGTGTTGTCAGCATTATACGCTGCGGCGCAAGCGCTTTCGTAATCTTCAAAGTGCTCAAGAGCTGATGCAATTCTCAAATAACTTACAAATTGATCTTTTGTAGTAAACAAGCCGACTCTACGTACTACTTCGCTACTCATCGTCTGAAGTATTTTTCGTTTTTAGCCGACTGAGGCGGGCAGTTTTTTCGAAGGTGCCGCCAGCTGATTGAACAGCCGCGATGGCAGTTTCGCTAGCGCGTGGCAGCTTGATGGTAACTTTTTTAGTCAGGTCGCCCTTCACGATCAGCTTGACAGTAACGTAGGCGTTACTAATCAAGCCAGCTTCAGCGAGAAGTGTCGCGTCAACGGTTTTGCCAGCAAATTGTTCTAATTGGCCGGTGTAGACTGTCTCAGCTGGCGTACGGTGACTTTTGAAGCCTGGTAGCTTTGGAAGCTTCTGCATCAAAGGATTAGAGCCACCTGTAAAGCCTGGTTTTTTGCTTGAACCAGAGCGAGCGCCTTGGCCCTTGGTGCCGCGACCAGCGGTCTTGCCTTGGCCGGCGGAGATACCGCGACCTACGCGTTTGGCTGGTCGGGGGGGTTGGGTCTGTAATTCGTGATATTTCATTGCTCTTTAATCCTACGCTTTCGCCTTTTTAGTGGCAGTGGCCTTTGCCTTGGCCGGCTTTTTTTCGGCAGTGTCGGCAGCTTTCTTTGGAGCCTTCACTTCAGAAACTTCGTCGTCAGAAGCAGCTTGAGGTTTCTTGGCTTTTGCCTTGGTCGTTACCCACTTGCTGGCTGGTACTAGACTTTGCAAGGCAGCGATTGTGGCATAGGCGGTGTTGGTTTTGTTGCTAGAGCCGAGTGACTTGCTAAGCGCGTTGTGCACGCCGGCGACTTCTAGGACACTGCGAACAACGCCGCCAGCGATAAGACCGGTACCAGGACTAGCTGGCTTGAGCAGAATATGCGCGCCAGATACCTTGGCTTCTGTTTCGTGTGGCAAGGTGCCTTTGTAGAGCGAAACGGTAACAAAGTGTTTTTTAGCCACTTCAGTCGCTTTATTAATAGCAGCTGTGACATCTGCGCCTTTGGCTGAGCCGATACCAACTTTGTGTTTGCGGTCACCGACGACGACCAGGGCGCGAAAGCGGAAGCGGCGGCCGCCTTTTACAACGCGGGCTACGCGGTCGATGTGCAAGGTGCGCTCATCAAACTGCTTTTCTTCAGGTTGTATTTCCGGTCGGCGATTGCGCCGTTCTCGGGTCTGTGTATCTGCCATAATTAGAACTCCAATCCTGCTTTACGAGCGGCATCAGCTAGCGCTGCAACCCGGCCATGATATAGTTTACCGCCACGATCAAACACAATTGTTTTAATCTTAGCTGTCTTAGCCTGCTGAGCTATTTCTGCTCCGACCCACGCGGCTTTTTCGCTCATCGTGCCTTTTGCGGATTTCTGACCAACAGTAGTAACATAGCCAAGTGTTTTGTGCGCGGTATCGTCAATCAGCTGTGCGGTAATGTGCAGATTGCTAATGTAGACGCTGAGGCGTGGACGAGCAGCCGTACCGCTCACCACCGAACGAATACGAGCCTTGCGCTGAGCGCGGTTATGTAATTTATGTGCTAATTGCTTACTCATGATTATTTGTCCTTACCGCTCTTACCGCTCTTGCGGATAATGCGTTCACCTTCGTATTTAATACCTTTGCCTTTGTATGGCTCAGGTTTCTTGAGCGCTCGGATCTCGGCAGCGACTTGGCCGACCTGCTGACGGCTGATACCACTGACGGTGATGGTATTTTGCTCGACTGCGGCGGTAACGCCTTGGGGGATTTTATAAATCACGTCATGTGAAAAACCAAGGTTTAATTTCAAGTCCGCGCCCTGGGCGGCGACGCGATAACCGACACCATTGATCTCTAGCTTTTTACTAAAGCCCTGGCTAACGCCAGTAACCATATTATTGATCAGCGCCCGCATCAGGCCATGCTTGGCCCGCGTCTTTGGCTCGTCATTGGCGCGGGTGACGATGACTTCTTCGCCTTCTTGCTTCACCGTAATATCCGGCATGGTGAACTGCTTCAACGTCCCTTTGCTACCGGCTACGGTAATCTCAGAATCGTCGACAGTGATTGTCACGCCGCTCGGGATAGCGATTGGCAGTTTTCCTACTCGACTCATATTTTTCCTCTCCTTATTACAGGAGCTTCATATGTTAGTGCAGTTCTAGGAAGAAGTGAAACCCGCAAAGGAGCCGTACTAAAGGTACGGTGAGTGCGGATTGGAACTTCTGACAACGAAATGCGCAACATATGGAGCTTCCTAATAGACCCTACAAATTAATTCGCCGCCGATGTGCTCAATCTTAGCTTTGTCGCCGGTCATCAGGCCCTTACTAGTCGACACGATGACGATGCCGCGGCCACGCTTAACGACCGGAATCTCCTGGGCATTGACGTAATAGCGGCGGCCTGGCTTGCTGAGGCGAACGATTTCGGTAATGCGAGCATTAGTGTTTTCGCCGTTGATGATGACGGTCAGCGTCTTGCCGACTGGCGCGTCAGCTACAGATACGCGGTCGATGAAATTGCTCTCTTGCAGCAAACGGGCGACTGACTCCTTGATCTTGGAGTGCGGCAAACTGACCTCAGTCTTGCGTACGGCGATGGCATTACGGATGCGGGTTAGCATATCTGAAATAGGATCGGTTGTGGTTGTACTCATATATCTCCTACCAGCTCGCTTTCGTTACGCCAGGAATCTCGCCCTTGCTGGCATGCTCGCGGAAACTGATGCGGCTGAGGCCAAATTGGCGCATATAGGCTCGTGAGCGGCCAGTTTCAACGCATCTGTTGGTACGGCGGGTCGGCGACGAATTGCGCGGCAAATTGGCCAGGCCTTCCTGATCGCCCAGCTCCTTGAGTTCTTTACGCTTGGCAGCATACTGATCGATCATCTTAATTCGCTTAGCATCACGTGCTATGATTGATTTCTTAGCCATATTACTCTCTTCCTCCACTGTAAATTCTGTCCGCAAGATCTTCCTGTTCAAATGGCTCTACTTCCGGCAAAGGAGTAGCTTCTACATACGGGCCCTTGCTTGTGAGCACCACTTCGAAAACTTCGGTACGAGATTGAAATACTTCTCTCCTAAGTCTATTCCGGTGACTTCGTAGCATATGGAAATCATCAACATTCATTGCTATACCTCGAGGTTCCAATTCCATTACTTATTCTCCTTCTCAAAGGGCATGCCGAAGCTTTCCAGCAAAGCGCGGGCGTGCTCTTTTTCTTCACAATTTATTACGAATATCACTTGCAGTCCATGAGCCGTAGTGGTTTCCTCGAAGCTCAATTCCGGGAAGACTGATTGGTCCACAAAACCAATACTGTAATTACCTTGGCGATCAAAGGCTTTAGCACTGACACCATGAAAGTCCCGCAAACGAGGTAGAACAATGGTAATAACGCGGTCGACGAATTCGTACATCTTTTCGCCGCGCAGTGTCGCTTTTAGGCCAACTTTGTTGCCTTCACGTAGTTTAAAACCAGCAATTGAGTTCTTAGCGACCGTTTCAACTGGCTGCTGACCAGTAATCTTACGGAGCGTGTTAGTAGCCACTTCCATAATTTTCTTGTCGTCTTTAGCCTTACCAAGGCCAACATTGACGATGACTTTCTCGAGTTTAGGCACTTGATGCAGGTTTTTCAGATCCAAGTCTTTTTGCAACTGTGTTGCAATTTCTTGCTGGTACTGCACGCGCAAACGAGCACCAGTATTAGCTTGTTTGGTAGATTTTGTCGCGGTAGCCATTACTTGATCTCCTTGCCACTAGACTTGTAGACGCGAGTTTTACTACCCTCTTTGTCCAGCTGGTAGCCAATACGCGTGGCCTTTTTGCTCGTTGGGTCAATGATGCTCACTTTGGAGACCCAGATTGGCTGGGTAACTTCCAGGATAGTTCCTTGTGGATGCGCCTGGTTGGGCTTAATGTGTTTCTTAACGACGTTGATGCCTTCAACGGTAACCTTATTGTCACGTGGGTGGACGGCGGTAATTTTACCGGTTTGGCCTTTGTATTTGCCTGCACGCACCACAACAGTATCGCCTTTTTTAAGACGAATTTTGAAAGGCTTCCTTGCGTCTTTGGCCTTTTTGGCTGAAACACTCATTATAGGACCTCCGGTGCGAGCGATACGATCTTGGCGTAGCCCTGGTCACGTAGTTCGCGGGGAACAGGGCCAAAGATACGAGTTGCTCGCGGTTGCTTGTTCTCATCAATGACGACGGCAGCGTTATCATCAAACTTGATGGTAGAACCGTCTTTGCGACGAATCTGATTACGGGTGCGGACAACGACTGCTCGGATGACTGACTTCTTTTTGACCGTACCGTTTGGCGCGGCCTGCTTGACGGTCGCCACGATAATGTCGCCAACATTGGCGTAACGGTGACGAGTACCGCCCAACACGCGAATGCACAAAATCTCTTTGGCACCGCTGTTGTCACAGACTATGAGGCGTGATTCTTGCTGGATCATGACGCTTCCTCTTCTTTTGGCTCGTCTGTCTTGTCAGCTTTAGCTTTAGTGGCTGGCTTTTCGGGCTCGTCAGCTTTGGTCGCGGCTAAGGTATCAGCGCGTAGCACTGGCTTTTCGATAATACGATCCAGCGTGTGGCGTTTACGGGCACTCAACGGACGAGTCTCAACGATCGCGACTTTGTCGCCTGGTTGCGCTTCATTTTTCTCATCGTGCGCCATGAATTTATTACTAACCGTATACTGCTTCCGGTAGAGCGGATGCGTTTTACGAGTTTGAACAGTGACTACGATGGTTTTGTCGCCCTTATTTGAGGAAACGACACCTATAATTTGCTTGGCCATTATTTGGTCTCCTTAATGAGGGCTTCGCTGAGTACAGTCAGTACGCGGGCTAGGTCTTTACGTTTAGTACGGATAACGCGGCTGTTCTGAATTTCACCCATATGTAAGCGACGCTTTAGTTCGGCAATTTCCTCGCGCAACTTCGTGCTCTGAGTAGTAAGCTCGGTAGTGGATAATTTGCGGATCTCGGTGACTTTCATGATGCTACACCTCCTCCCGAGTCAAAAATTTGGTCTTGACTGGTAGTTTGTGAGCAGCTAAGCGCATAGCTTCGCGGGCGATTTCTTCGGTGACACCCTGCATTTCAAACATGATAGTACCAGGACGAACTTTGGCTACGAAAAACTCGGGGTTACCCTTACCGCTACCCATTTTGACGTCTTGCGGTTTACGGGTAACAGGAGTATGCGGAAAGATACGGATCCAGATTTTACCGCCGCGCTTGATGTAGCGAGTCATGGCTTGACGGGCGGCTTCGATCTGGCGAGAAGTGATTCGCTCCTGGCCTTGCGCTTGCAGGGCATAGTCGCCAAAGGCAATGTAGTGCCCGGAAGTAGCCACGCCGCGGATGCGACCCTTACGCACCTTGCGGTGCTTTTGGCGTTTTGGCATTAACATCTTACTGCACCTCTCCCTTGTAGATCCACACCTTAACACCGATAATACCGGCAACGGTCTGAGCATTTACCTGAGCGTAATCAATGTCCGCGCGCAGTGTGTGTAGTGGTACTGAGCCAGCGACTTCTTTTTCGCGGCGAGACATTTCGGCACCGTTGAGCCGGCCGGCGACTTCGATACGTACGCCTTTCGCGCCAGCACGCATTGTCGCGGCAGCAGTTGATTTGACGGCGCGGCGGAAGCTCATGCGACGCTCCAATTGGTGTGCAATATTCTCAGCAACCAACTTGGCATAGAGATCAGGTTTTTTAATCTCTTCGATGTTAATGCGCGTCGGGGTAGCGTAAATCTTTTCGATTTGGTCTTTAAGCTCAGTAGCGCCAACACCACCACGACCAATGACAACACCAGCTTTAGCAGTCGTGATCGTTACGGTTACCAGGTTTGGCGTGCGGCTAATCTCGACTTTATTGATCGCGGCGCGGCTACCAAGCTTCTTGGAAATGAGGCGGCGAACAGCCAAGTCGTCCTTCAAGAATTTGGCGTAATCGCGCTTATCAACGAACCACTTGCTAGTCCAGTTCTTGTTGAGCTGGAGACGCATGCTAATTGGATTTACTTTTTGGCCCATATTATTTGGCCTCCTCTTTCGGCGCAGCCTTGGCAGCCGGTTTCTTTACTTCTCGTTTCTCACCATCGACGATAACCCGAATGTGGCTGGATTTCCGCTGGAACGGCAAGGCGCGGCCATGAGCTGCCGGACGATAGCGCTTGATGCGAGGGCCGGGGGTGACAGTAATTTCGGTGATCTGCAGGCTGGCTGGCTTGTAGCCATGATTATGATCGGCATTGGCTTTAGCGCTCGCGATGACCTTACTAACGGCAGTCGCGCTGCGGCGCGGCGTATGACTCAAAATAGTCAGCGCGTCTTCTACGCTGCGTCCACGCACGAGAGCAGCTACCACCGCGACTTTGCGGGGACTCATGCGAACTCCTTTAGCGACTGCTTGTACTGCCATAATCTTCCTTATTTACCTTTCGCCAGTTTTCCGCCATGCGAGCGGAATTTACGGGTTGGCGCGAACTCGCCGAGCTTGTGACCAACCATGTTTTCAGTTACGAATACGGGGACATGCACCTTACCGTTGTGTACTGCAATAGTACGCCCAACAAATTCCGGCGCGATGGTGCTGGAGCGAGCCCAGGTTTTGATGATCGTTCGGTCATCGTCACCCAGCGCGTTGACCTTCTTGGCCAACTTGAAATCTATAAATGGTCCTTTTTTCAGTGAACGACTCATGCTGCCACTCCTTCTCGTTGGGCTAAATTGGCCTGGGCTATAGCGTAATCTGCAAAATGAATGCTATCATCACCGCTATAGGGGTTTGTAGGGTGCTCCATGAGCGTATCAATGATTGATCCGACAATCGCTGGCATTACCGTAGGAGAGACACTCGGACGATACGCCGCAACAAGTAAGCCACCAATAACCCGACCTGCCGTAGCAGGAGCTGGAAGAGGCCCATAGACAGGCGCAAACTCTATCTCTTTTGCTTCGGGCGGCCAATTTCGGGGATTCTTAAATATTAACATCGACTTATCTCCTCTTGCTCGCGTGACGCGACCTTACGATAAATTGGCTGGTATTCTTACGGCGGCGGGTCTTGAAGCCAAGTGTCTTCTGACCCCAAGGCGTCTTAGGCGCGGCACCATGGTTTTTACCACCACCAATACCATGGCGACCACCGTCACCGCCACCATGCGGATGATCAGCAGCATTCATAACGACACCACGCACGCCAGGGCGCTTACCTTTATGACGATTGCGGCCAGCTTTACCAATCTTGACGTTCTGATGTTGTTCGTTGCCGATGACACCCATAGAGGCAGCACAGTTTTCATTGATCAGGCGGACTTCACCGCTCGGCAAACGTACCTGCGCGTAGCCATTGTCGCGACCCATCAGTTGGGCGCTATTACCAGCGCTGCGCACCATTTGGGCACCACCACCAACTTTTAGTTCGATGGCGTGGATGGTACTACCAATTGGGATATTCTTGAGTGGCAAACGGTTACCCGTTTCGATACTGGCTTCTTCGCTACTAGTGATTTTTTGCCCGACTTGCATACCCTGAGCCGCTAGGATGTAATGATAGGTACCGTCTGATTCTTTGATACGAGCGATGCGAGCACTGCGGTTTGGATCATATTCGATATGTTCGATGGTCGCGCTGACGCCATCGGCCAGCTTGAAGTTAACTAAACGATAGAACTTTTTAGCACCACCGCCCTTGTGACGAGTAGTGATACGGCCTTGGTTGTTGCGGCCGTTACCGCGACGCTTAGCAACCAATAATGAGCGCAACGGTTTCTTAGTCGTGATGCTGTCAAAGTCCTGCGTGGTCATGCCACGTCGGCCAGGAGTCGTCGGATTGTATTGCTTAATAGCCATTACGCACTCTCCTCAGTCTTCTTACGACGCAACACGCCACCGCGTGACTTCTTTTCCTCTTTGGCGGCTTGCTTGGAAGCAACTTTGTCAAATTTCTCTTGGGTCGCTTGTTCTTTTTCTTCGGCTTCCTCGACAGCGGCAAAGAATGGCAGGCTATGACCTTCAGCTAACGTGACGTATGCCTTTTTGATATTGCTACGCTTACCTTCGGCATTTTTCATACGCTTGCCATTGATGCTAATAATGCGCTTAGCCTTACCCTTGATGTTGGTGACATTTACCTTATCAACCTTTACTTCGAACTGAGCTTCAACAGCGCGAGCAACGGTGTGCTTGTTGGCGTCACTAGGAATTTCCACGACGTAGACGCGGCTTTCACTGAGACCGTAGGTTTTTTCGCTGAGGCGGGGACGCAAGGTAATGGTTTTACTCATTATTTTGCCTCCTTGCCCCTGATGAGACAAACCTACGGTTTTTCTCATCGCGCGGTGCTCGAACTGAATTCGAGCTCCGGCTGCTCTTTTCCCTCTCGCTCACTGTAAGCCAATTAGTAGTCACTTTGAGGGCCGGCTGGCTGAACATAATAC
>JBAQZF010000043.1:0-6806 GCA_049790715.1 Saccharimonadales bacterium (SeqCode)
TGTTCTTTGGCCATGAAATCTTTGACGCTTTGGACGGTGTCCATAAACTGAGCCGGGAACACGATGGTGCTGTTTTTCTCGACGGCGATGTCGTTGAGGACTTGCAGATTACGCAGCTGTAAAGCGATCGGATGAGCAGCGATGACGTCAGCGGCCTCGCCTAATTTTTCGGCACTGAGCGCCTCGCCCTCAGCAGCGATTATCTTGGCCCGCTTTTCGCGCTCGGCTTCGGCTTGCTTGGCCATGGCCCGCTGCATGGTATCGGGTAGCTGGATGTCCTTCAGCTCGACAGTGCCGACAAAGATGCCCCACTTCTCGGTCGACGTTTCCAAAATAGCTTTGATTTTTTCGTTGATGCTGGCCGTCTGACTGAGCACGTCGTCTAGGCTGCTCTGGCCAACAATATTGCGCACTGTGGTCTGAGCAATCTGATAGATCGCCGAAATGACATTTTCAATCTCTACGATGGACTTGATCGGATCTTGCACTTGGTAGTAGGCAACCGCCGAGACGCCGATCGAGACGTTGTCTTTGGTAATGATTTGCTGCGATTCGATTGGCAGCGTCACGATCCGCAAACTCACCTTTCGCATCTGGTCGACGATTGGGATGATCAATCTCAGCCCAGGCCCTTTGACCTCGCCGCGCACCTTACCAAGCCGAAACACCACGCCCCGCTCGTACTGATTGATAATCCGCACGCCATTAGCAACGATAATTACAATGGCCACTAGTAGAAAAATAGCCACTATCGACATCAAAAGATCCTCCGTAATTACACTTCCATTGTACGTCCGGCTACCTGGAAAAAGCAACTACTGGCCGACAACCGCCCTAAGGCAGTCGGGTCGAGCATGTTACTACGATCAAAGTCAGCCTACAAACCGAAGTCTTTTACCTTTAAGCCAGCTAGTTTAGCAATGCTGCGAATCGTGCCTTTTTTGAGTTCTTTGTGCAAAGGGACTATCGTGGTCAGCTTTCCAGATTTCGCATGGATTGTTAGTACGACGTGCGAGCCGCGCTGACGAGCGATAACGAACCCTTTGTCTTGTAAAATCTTGATGGCTTGCTTACCGCTGATCGGCATAAGGCAATCAGATTGTTATGGTGGTCAAAAAGGTAGTATGTGACGCCTGGATTGATTTGTCGGAGGCTGTTTCTTCAAAGTAAAGACCGAGGGCTTCTCGGAGATTGGCCAAGGCTTCGTCAAGCGTGTCGCCTTGGCTCGCAACGTCAGTATCAGGATTGAGGGCTACAAAGCCGCCATCTTCTTCGGTGATAATAGCCGTTAGTGTCTTGCTCATACTACTCAAAGTATACCATGCGTTCTTGCGTATTAATTACGATTACGAGTTGTCTGGTGGAGCATAAGGGATTCGAACCCTTGACCTCTTCCATGCCATGGAAGCGCGCTAGCCAACTGCGCCAATGCCCCTCGTCTCAAAATTGCAAACGTTCAGTTTACAATTTTGGTTTCGAACATGCGGTATTGTAACATAACAGAGGTGAGCAGAAAAGCCTTTGTTGGCCGTACAGTAACTTTACCGATTCAAAGATTCGTCAACCGCTATTCCGCCAAGATCTGTAGCTGTTTCGGATGTAGTGCGTACTTGAGGCGCATCTCCTTCGCCGAAATGTCTCGTATCGGTTATATCTTTACCATTAAATATCTGTACTCTATCAGGGTCAAGATACACGCGACGAATGGGGCCACCCACTACTTTAGATACTCTTCTTAACCCTTTTGCCTTGCAAAATCGATCCAATAGTCGCCAATCTTCCCTCTCTATATTCATAGTATACGCTGGTCCATCAAGGATCTTCGAATTATTAGTTTTTAAATAATGCGTTTTTTGCGGGCGACGTAGAGAACAGTGGACATAAGGCTGACGTTGATAGTCATGACAACCCAGAAAATCCAGCCGGTATGCTGGAATGGCAATGGAATGTTCAGGCTATAAATACCCATGGCCAGACTCGGTACGGAAATCAATATCGTCGCGACGGTCAGGATGGTCAGCACCTTATTCAGATTATTGCTACTGATAGCCATGTAGGCATCGCGGATGTTGCTGATAGAACGGAGATTGGAGCGGATGGCTTCGATGGATTGTTCGTTGTTGAGCAGCAGATCTTCGACAATGTCCTGGTCTTCCTCGAACAGTGGGATGTGTCGACCGACCAACAGGCGGCGCAAGGTGGCGTTTGTCGGCAACAGCGACGCCAGAAATTCATTCAACTCGTCTTCGATAATCACGAAGTCAATCAAATCCTGATTGGTGATGCCATGGCCGCGCAGCCTAGAGCGAATCGTTTTGATTTTGCGGCTGGTCTGGTTGATGAATACGTCGTATTGGTCGCTAATCTGGGCTAAAATCAGCAGAATCAATTTGGCGCGTTGCGTGGTAGCAAGGGCGCCGCGACCTTTCAAAAAGACATTCAACGCCGGTAAATGCACTGGTGAAATAGTTATGACATGCTCTTTGTCGAAAATAATCAGAAGCGGCGCGGTGTCCATCTCCTCGCTACTAATCTTGTAAGCGAAGCGCACGAAGATATAGCTCTGCTCGCTTTCGCTTTCCAGGCGTGGCATTTCGTCTTCGTCCATGGCATCTTCCAGATAACCCGGCTCGAGATTGAAACGTTTGGTCAGGGCCTCGATTTCTTCGGCTGTTGGAGCTTCAGCATATACCCAAGTGCCGCGTTGCGGCTCAGTCAGTTCCTTGAGTTTGTCATCGCGAATGGTCTTATAAAAATATTTGATCATGATCGGTGTCCTTACTATCCCTGGTCATTATACCTAAAAAGCCAGGATTTAGGTCCCTGGCTTTTCATTTCGTGCGTGCCCACCCGGCGGCGGGTGTTAGATTTTGTTTTTATCTGTTTGTTTCACGCGCCGCTAGCTAACGCACGATCTACTTCAAGCATAATCAATATACTGGATTTGTCAAGCTCTCATGCTGGCAGATACCTGTCAAAGTCTTTAGTTTTTCGTCTTGGCAGCTCGGGGCAAGACGTACAAAACGAGGATCAGAGCAAATAGTACCGCGAAGCCACACATGATGCTAGGGATGCCGTCCTGCGTCGAAGGCTTAAAGACATTGGCCAGCGCGGTTGGCACGAGAAAAATCAGGTAGCCGATCATCAAACCTCTGACCGTATTTAGTTTCTGACGAGCACTTTTACCTTTGGCGCGCAATTCGTTTGCCCAGCGCGCGCCCAGTCCCAGCGCCATCAACAGCCAGCCAAAATAATAGACATAGTAAAAGCCGCCGACCCACGCGCCCAGCTGAAAGATGACGTAATTGCCGGTGCACTTGTGGCCGATAAAAGCCGCGTGGTAGGTCAAAAAGACGGTGATATAGGCGACCATCGTAGCGTAAGCGGCGACCACCAAGCGCCGGCGCGGTTTGCCGGCCAGCTGATGCAGCATGTGTATACCTAGCGGTGGCAAGGTGGTAATCATGATGAAGCCGATGCGCGACCACTGCTCCGCCCGAAACCCATAGCCAGTACAGACGAAAAACTCGCTCAGCTGAAAGGCAGCCAGAGCTAACAGCGTCAGCGTGATGAGCCTAGTAACGACGGTCATCTTGTAGCGCCAGACGCTATAGACTGCCAGCACGGTCTCAATAATGAGTGTCGCCAACATCACCGGTGGCGAGAAACAGTTGAATTGGACCCCACCCTGCTTGTTCATAATGCTTCTGAGTATATCAATTGAATAACGCTCTGGCTAGAATTTCACAATCAGCTTTAGTTCTCTAGCAGCTTGAGAAACTCGGTTTCGGTGAGCTGTTTAGTGCCAAGTTTGGCGGCTTTGGCCAGTTTGCTGGCACCGACATTGGCGCCGACTACCAGATAGTTGGTGTCCTTGCCGATTGAACTCTGAAAGGTGCCGCCCAGCGCGCGGATGCGTTCGGCTGCTTCTTCGCGGCCCATGCCTTCCAAGCTGCCCGTCACGACGAAATTTTGGCCGCTGAGCTTGCCGCCGACGCGCTTGACTGGCTGCGGGCAAACACCAAGTTTTTTAAATTTCTTGAGTAATTGCTGGCTGCGCGGTTCGCTAAACCACTCCACGATCGATTCGGCGACGACCTCGCCGACGCCTTCGACTTCGGCTAATTCGTCGATAGTTGCCGCTGCCACAGCCTCTAGCGTACGAAAGTGATTAGCCAGATCGACAGCCGTCTGAACGCCGACATGTCGGATGCCAAGACCATAGACGAAACGGCTCAGTGGCGGCTCTTTTTTAGTTTGTATGGCTTTGACCAATTTAGTGGCCGATACTTCGGCGAAGCGATCTAGCTCAATGACTGTTTCCGCGCGCAAGGTATAGATGTCAGCCGGATCCTTAACAAGTTTAGCGTTGATGAGGGAGATGACGTTTTTTTCACCCAAGCCTTCGATATCGAGTGCCGCTTTGCTGGCAAAATGCTCAATCCGCTTCCAGGAGCGCGAGGGGCAAGCCTCGTTTGGACAACGCCAAACGGCGTCAGCGACCTTATACTTAACAAGTTTAGTATCGCACTCCGGGCAGCTCGTGGGCATGTCAAACGGCTTTTCGGAGCCATCACGCAATTTCACCAGCGGTTCGACAACTTCAGGAATAATGTCGCCGGCTTTGTGGACGATGACGGTGTCGCCGATTCGGATGTCTTTGCGCTGGATTTCGCCTTCGTTGTGCAAGGTTGCCATTTGGACGGTACTGCCGGCGATCACGACTGCCTCCAGCATAGCGACTGGCGTGGCCGCGCCGGTTCGACCGATCGACACGAAAATATCTTTGACTTTAGTGGTGGCTTGCTCGGCGGCGTATTTAATAGCTACGGCGCCACGCGGTGCTTTGCCGACCACGCCCAGCCGACGATATAGCTGGCGATCGTTGACCTTTACTACTAAGCCATCGGTGTTAAATGCTAGTTTTTCACGCTTTTTTTCCCAAGTATGGGCAAATTTCATGACCTGTTCGATGCTTTTGAGGACAGTCGCGTCCTTGCTTGCCAAAAAACCCAGGCCGCGTAGCGCTTGATAGACAAAGTCAAACGTGGAAGTCTCAGCAGTTGTCGCGCGCAAGATATCATAGGCCCGAAAGTGCAGCGGTCGCCCGATAACTAGCTGCGGATCGAGCTGGCGGATGGTGCCGGCGGCGGTGTTGCGGGGATTGGCGAACAGCGGCTTGCCCTCTTTAGCTCGCCGCGCGTTGAGCTTGGCGAAATCGGCTTTGTACATGACGATTTCGCCGCGCACCTCAGTCCGGCCGCGCACGAACGTTTCAAACTTTTTATCAGCGCGGAGCCGGAGTGGTACCGAGTCAATTGTCCGCACGTTGGCCGTCACGTCTTCGCCGACAAAGCCATCGCCGCGAGTGATGCCACGAACCAGCATGCCGTCCTCGTAGACCAACGCGCAGGCCAGGCCGTCCATTTTTATGTCGGCGAAATATTCCAGTTTGGCGCTTTCTGGCAGCAGTTTGACCAACCGCTCCCGCCAGGCCTGCAACTCGCTTTCGTCAAACACGTCGTTGAGACTGAGCATGCGGCTGCTGTGCTCGACCTGGGTGAAACCGGCCAGCGGCGCGCCAGCCACCCGCTGGGTCGGCGAGTCGGGCGTGATCAGTTCAGGGTATTCAGTTTCCAGCTGAGTCAATTCATGCTTCAGGCTGTCAGCGGCCGCCTCGCTCATAATCGATTCGTCCAGCACGTGATAGTGGTAGCGATAATCGTTGACTAGTTCCCGCAGTTTTTGGATACGCTCCTGGGCTTGTACTTTGTTCATGGCATTTTCTCGCTGTCATCCTGGGTTTTGTGACGGATTATAATCTGGAGTTGGGCTGGCACGCACGCGAATGATACTTCCCGCATGGATCCTGAAACGAGTTCAGGATGACATGATAGAGACAGCTGGCTTGGTTTACTCATTGAGCAGCTCCCTGTACAGAGCGTACATATAAGCATGGATGCTAGCCAGGGCGCACATAGTCAGCAAAAAGAACACCCATTGGGCTAGCGCCGCCGCCACGACAATCACCGGCACCATGATAATCGCCGCCGCGATCAGTAATACCAGCGGCATATACAGAATCTTTCTCAGAACTGTCCAGCGCCGATGGCGGACTAATTCGCCCGCCGAACGCAGCGCCTTCATCGGTGTCATATCCGGCAAGGTGACGATGTAGAGCGCGAATAGCGACGAACTGATCATATACAGCGACCAGAGCGCCAAGGATATAAACAGTAGAGCACAGATGAACTTTTCGATGAAGTTGACGGCGATGCCGTTGGTGATAACGGTACTATAAAGCGCCGAGCCGATGAGCAGCGGAAGCAATTGCAGCCCGATCACTAGTAGCACCAATATAAAAGGAATCAGCGGATACATGCCGCGGTAATAGGCGTCGCGCACTCGGATTATGTTATGGGCTATCACCTGCCGCAACGTCCAAATAATCGCCAGGCTCGCGATCAGCGCCAGAAAAAACTGATAGGCGCCCGCTGTCTGACTGGAACCATTGCCGGCCGAGCCAACTAGCAGCGCGAAAACGCTCAGGCTGGAAATCACCGAGCCGAAATGCCCCTTGAAAACCTGATCGAACTGATGTTTGAGACTACCGACGTCGGTATTGCTAGCAAGTCCCCGCACCAACACCAAGTTCAGCAAACCATAGATCACCAAGATACCCGCGAAAAGACCTTTGTGCTCCCACAGTATTCGTGTCGCCGTTTTTGTCAGCCACCAGGCGCCTGGCAAGCGGACGGGATGCTTGACTCGATTTCGCAGACTGAGCCTTTTATGCTGCTCTTGTT
>JBAQZF010000044.1:0-4242 GCA_049790715.1 Saccharimonadales bacterium (SeqCode)
GATCTTAGTAAGCGGTGAGCAGCTGTACCGCGGTAACGACATATGATAAATCTCTTAAAAATGCCTAAACCGAAAGTCAGCGCGTAATACATTAGAACTCCTACGCTTGTTCCAGAAATAAATGATCTTGAAATAAACCTGGCAAAAAGGCGCCAATATTGCTACACTGGCCCCCTATGCAGATACAACGAGACCAGATTGAACCCACCAAAGTGAAGCTAACCATCACTGCCGAGCAGGCGCTACTCGACACCGTCAAACAGGCAGTGCTCAAGCGCTTGAGTCAAAACGTCAAAGTCCAAGGTTTTCGCTCTGGCAAAGCGCCTGCGCACCTGATCGAAAAACAGCTCGACCAGCAGCTATTGCAATCCGAATTTCTCGACGCGGCCGTCAATCAGCTCTACACCGAAGCGGTGCGCCAGGAAAAACTGCGAGTGGTCACTCAGCCGACTGTCTCGATAACTAAATTCGTGCCGTTTTCGACGCTGGAATTCACCGCCGAATTCGAAGTCGTCGGTGACATCAAGCTGGCAGACTACAAAAAAATCAAATTAGCCCGAAAACCCGTCGAAGTCTCAGCCAAGGACGTCGATGAGGTGCTAGAAAACCTGCGCGGTCGGGCCGCTCAAAAAGAAGTAGTCACGCGTGCCGCCAAGTCGGGCGATGAAGTAACGATCGATTTCAAAGGCGTAGATGCCAAGACCAAAGAGCCGATCGCTGGCGCTGATGGCAAAGACTATGCGCTGCCGCTGGGCAGCAAGACATTTATCCCTGGTTTCGAAGACGAGCTGATCGGTATCAAAACTGGCGAGGAGAGGTCATTTACCCTAACGTTCCCCAAAGACTACGGCGCCAAAGAGCTGCAAAGCCGCAAAGTTAACTTCACCGTCACTGCCACCAAAGTCCAGGAGCTCAAACCGCCAAAGCTAGACGACACCTTCGCGGCCACTGTCGGCCCCTTTACATCCCTCAGCGAACTAAAAAGCGACATCAAAAAACAGGTAACCGCCGAGCGGCAACGCGAAGCCCAGGCGGCTTATGACAATGAATTACTGGAAAAAATCGCCGCCGGCAGCACCGTCGCCATCCCCAAAGCATTAGTCGACGAAGAAGTTGACCGCGTCGAGGAGTCAGAAAAGCGTGATGTCACGTACCGCGGCCAGACCTGGCAGGAGCATCTGGATGCCGAAGGCCTCGACGCCGAAGCTCACCGCGAAAAGCAGCGCCCAGCCGCCGAGCTTCGCGTCAAAGCCGGCCTCATCCTCGGTGAAGCCGCCGAAAAAGAGCAGGTCAGCGTCACGCCCGAAGAAGTAAAGCTCCGCGTCCAGCTGCTCAAAGGCCAATACCCCGACCCGGCCATGCAAGCCGAGCTCGACAAGCCCGAAAACCAGCGCGACATCCGCGGCCGCCTGCTGACCGAAAAAACTCTCGACGCCCTCCGCGGATATGCCACGCAGGGCTAGAGACAACAGCACTAGCGTCTTCGGTGATACTGTAAGAATCTTCACTCCTATTTGCTCGCTCCATGCGGTATGCTGTTTTCTGTAGAAAGGTAGCTTGTAGGGCGATGCAAGAATTTCACATAGAGCACAGGGGTCAAAGGAAGAGGCAGTGGAGAGTCAGGAGCGCTTACGAGGCGCGAATAATTGGCCGCGTGGCTGCCTATGGCGAGAAAGACACAGTCTCTAATGTCCATATCAGACACCAAAAAGACTTGCCGCAGACCGATAACGAAGTAGTCTTTTTCAAACGTAGTCTCGCGTTTGGTGATCCTGTTATCGATGAAGATATCGCGACAAAAGCGGAAAATGGCCTGCGGGCAATCGTGAAAACTGGGAAAACCCACCGCAGCGTTACGCCTCATGAAGCACGCTACTACCTAGACGCGCTCGAAGAATCTCGCAATCAACCAGAAGAGACAGCGGGTCCCAAGATGACTTTCGTCCCCAGCGATGCCTTGCCCGTTGTCGAGCTTGCCAAACGTCTTATCGAGCCTCCAGAAACGGGCGAAGAAATCACCGTACACCGCCAGATTACACAGACTGCCTAGCGTTAAAAAATACATTGGCACTCAGGGTTGACGAGTGCCAATTTGATCTGTATACTGGAGGGTAATGAGCGTATTAGTCCCCACCGTTATCGAGAGCGAAGGCCGCTACGAGCGAGCCTATGACATCTATAGCCGCTTGCTGAAAGAGCGGATTATCTTTCTCGGCAGCGACGTCAACGAAGCGACAGCCAACATTATCGTCGCCCAGCTGCTGTTCCTGCAGGCCGATGACCCCAAAAAAGACATATTCTTCTATATAAATAGCCCTGGTGGTAGCGTGTATGACGCTCTAGCCATCTACGACACCATGCAGCTGATTAAAAACGACGTTCAGACCGTCGGCATCGGTGTCCAGGCCTCGGCGGCGGCCTTTTTACTGAGCAGCGGTACTAAGGGTAAGCGATCCATTTTGCCGCATGCCACCGTCATGATTCATCAGCCGTCTTCGGGCACTCGCGGCAAAGTCACCGATCAGGAAATCGACCTGCGCGAATCACTGCGTATCAAAAAGTTACTTGAAGGTTTAATGGCCAAAAACACCGGTCAGAAGCCCGAAAAAATCCACGAGGACATGGAGCGTGACAAGTGGCTGACCGCCGAAGAAGCCAAAAAGTACGGCATCGTCGATGCCGTCATTCAGAGCCCGCCAAAAGCCTAATACAGTAAAAACTGGTTTTTTAAATACTGCACATATGTGCTATAATACAATTATGAAATTGAACGAAATCGAAGGTTACACCTACAGAAATCCGGAAGCTCCGGACGATGTACCGACAGATTGGCAAGTAGTGCCGACCGAATCGAATGGAGAGCATTTACCGGCTATTGCCGAAAGTTTTCAAGAGGTTATGCATGATGCCTGGTCTATACAGTTCGCTAATACGTATGATGAGGCGAGCATAGCTCAGGAAGTAGATCCCACAAATCCTGAGAAGGTCGAGGCGCAACTGCAGAGAATTCGCAAATCTGGCAACGGAGAAGATAGTCTCTACGTCCATGCTAGATTTCCGGTACCATCTTTACTTGGGCCAGGCTCGACGTGGTATACCCCCGCTATTGGCAAGACAGTCCCCGTTGATGCGAGACCTCGCTGGGAGAGAGCCGTAAAACGGCATGGTTCAGAGGGCGATTATCTCGCTGATGTTAGCAATGTTTTTGTGAGACCTTCGGACGTATTCCAGAGGGCAACGCAGCAAAGAGGCATAGGTTCATCTGTGTTACGAAGTTTACTGGATGCTTATCCGCAGGATACGCCAACCGTTGTGTATGATTATCCTGATAATACCAGAGTAGTAGAATTGCTGCGGCGGCTTAGGTTCGAGGCTGGGAAAACCTGGAATGTTCCGTTGTTCGGGACTGTCGTGTCTCAAACAAAGTACGACGGCCCTTTAGTCGGTGAACTAATAGAAGTAATTGAATCGCGTCGGCCATGGCTTGCTGAGCGTGAACCGCTGACTTCTTAGCTATTAATTAGTAAATTGGTCTTGACTTTATTACATGCTTGCTTCACACTCTTATCTTAAGAAGTAGTGTAAGCTGGGGCGCTTGTGATTATTATCATGTATACAAAGCCAAACACCCCCTCTTAGGAATCTTCGGCCGAATCAAAAAAACATAGGTATCTAAAAAAGCGGAACAATCAACGCGGGCAGTGTTTTTGGTTGTTTCCACGCACACCAATCTAATCAAGGGGACGTACAACGCTTATGGCGAAAGCACAGAGTACTCAGGCGCAACGTGTTTATTTTACTAAGACTGACGACGCGGTAGATCTGCCGAATCTGGTCGATCATCAAAACCGCTCGTTTCAGTGGTTTATCGAAGAAGGATTGGGCGAGTTGCTGGCCGAAATCAGTCCGATCGACGACTATACCGGCGGAAAATTATCACTGAGCTTTAAAGGTTATCGCTTTGGCGACCCCAAGCTGAGCGAAGCGACTGCCCGCGAAAACAATGTCAGCTACGACGCGCCGCTGATGGCGACAGTCGAGTTGACGAACAAAGTCACCGGCGAGGTCAAAGAGACGGAAATCTACCTCGGCGACTATCCTTGGATGACCAGCCGCGGGACGTTTGTCATCAACGGTGCCGAGCGTGTCGTCGTCAGTCAGTTGATCCGTTCGGCCGGTGTATTCTTCACCTCTGATCTGCATGGTACTAGCAGCCTGTACGGAGCGAAGGTCATCCCGGGC
>JBAQZF010000045.1:0-2088 GCA_049790715.1 Saccharimonadales bacterium (SeqCode)
ACCGCTGTAAGTAGGGTGTTAGTATTTTCAGTAAGCGAAGTCGAAACTTACTGGGCCAACTACGACAATCAAGATCGTTTTGGGGTTTATGAGAACACTGACGTTCTGCAGGCTGCTCTCTACTACCTGAGCGGACAAGCTACCAACGAAGCGTGTGAATTTTTAGTAACATTTCCAAGATAGGAGAATATAATGGCAAAGATTTTTAAGCACCGAACAGATGTAGCGTATTTTGACTACAAGGATTTCAAGACCTTGCAGCGCTACGTGAATATGTATGGACAGATAGAGAGCCGCAAAAAGACTGGTTTGACCGAGAGTCAGCAGCGTAGTCTGGCGGCTGCTATCAAGCGTGCTCGGCACATCGCGCTACTGCCATTCGTTGCGGCTAGCTAACAATAGGAGCTATACCTGATGCGCGAGCTGGAGATAGCAATTGGTCTCATTGAGCAGGACGATGAATATGTCTTGCAGCGGCGCGACAACAGGTCTCGTATCGGCGCTGCTGGCTTAATTGGTTGTTTCGGTGGGCAGATTAAAACTAAGCCGGATGATACTCTGGCCGAAACGCCTGCGGAAGCGGTCGCGCGGGAGCTTGCCGAAGAAACCAATCTAGTGACAGCACCAGAACAGTGGGAACGTCTTGGTCACGTGAGCGTAACTTCGGATCGCGATCATGAGACTGTTAAGATAGAAGCAGAAATTTTTCGCTATCGGCTTGAAACGGGATTCGTGATGGTGGCTAGCGATGGTCAGGTAATTCGAATAAAACAACGTGCCGTACATGAAAAAACGCCTGAATTGGCGTCGGCGACAAAAGCTGTATTTGAGGAGCTGATAAGGAGTTAATATGGCGTTAAGTATTACGAATTTGAAAAAAGGCACGCTGTTTCAGTGGCAGGGCGAGCCGTTTCGCGTGGTTGATTACAACCAGAAAGTTATGGGGCGTGGTGGTTCGATTGTCAACGTGCGGATCAAAAGTTTGCTCGATGGCAAGGTGCTGGAAAAGACCTTTAAGGGTAATGAACAACTTGATAGCGCGCATGTGACGAATCAAACAGTGCAGTATCTCTATAGTGACGGGTCAAACTTCTTTTTCATGAACGGAGAGACGTTTGAGCAGTTTGAAATATCGGCTGATCTGGTTGGCGATGGCGCTGGATACCTCAAAGAAGGTGATCAGGTACAATTGCAGTTTTTTGACGGTCGGGCAATCAATGTCGAACTGCCCAAAAACGTGCCGCTCAAAGTGACCTACGCTGAAAACGTAGTCAAGGGTGACACCAGCTCGTCGATTACCAAGGACGCTACCTTGGAGACCGGCCTGACGATCAAAGTACCGGCGTTTATCAAGCAGGGCGACGTTATCTCCGTCGATACCTCGACGGGCGCTTACCGCGAACGCGTCAAAGGCTAATTGTTGTCATCCTGAATTTATTTCAGGATCCATATCAGCATGAAAATATACTGCGCATACATTGTAACTAACCAGTCTCGCGGAGCGTTATATATTGAGAGCGTTTATGGTTTAGGTCGTCGCAATCTTCTCCGCGTGGATGCTGAAACGAGTTCAGCATGACAAATTCTTGGTATTATGAGGACTTGAAAGCAAGGTGCTTACTATGACTGGCCAAAAAGTTAGATTGGATCAGAAGCTCGTAGCGCTTGAGCTGGTGCGGACGCGGAGCCAGGCGGAGAGCTACGTGAAATTGGGTAAGGTGACGGTGAACGGTAGGGTTGTCACGAAGCCTGGTTTTCTAACCGGCGAAGCTGATGACGTTAGGCTAACGGTTTCGGAGCAGTACGTTAGTCGAGCGGGGTTGAAACTGGCTTCGATCGCCGCGGAACTTCGGCTAGGTTTCAAAGACAAGACAGTGCTGGATGTCGGCAGCAGCACCGGTGGATTTACTGATTTCGCCTTGCGGCATGGCGCCCGAAAGGTGATCGCGGTGGAGCTTGGGAGTGATCAATTGCACCTCAGTTTGAGAGATAATCCGCGCGTCGCGTTGCACGAAAAAACTGATATTCGCGACTTTAAAACAAGCATGACGATTGATATTGTCGTGATTGACGTGTCGTTTGTAAGCC
>JBAQZF010000046.1:0-3222 GCA_049790715.1 Saccharimonadales bacterium (SeqCode)
GGGCTGGCTTGACCCTACCCCCGAGGCCTTAGCGGCATGGGAGGCGAGTAATGAGAGAGTTGATAGAATGATTGATAAGCATTTACCCCCCTACAGACCTAAGATAAGCACTGGGTAAAATAGTTCCAAACCTCTTCAGCTACGATGCGCCAGTCATAAGCCTGACAGACTCGGTATTGACAATACGATAGATGTGTGCTACTATTAAGACCAGATATTAAAACAAAAAGGTATGATTATGTCAGATCCAGAATCGGTAAGGACTCCACAGCCAAATGGTGAGTTGCGCCGCTACGAAAATGGCTCCATTGATCAGATATATCAAACTCTCGGTGATAGTCTGTCTATGGGTGGTTTAGTGAGAGAGCTTCAATTAAATCCCGATGCTCATGACGCTGGTAGCATTGCTATAGAGACTGAGTCAGCTGATCGTACGCGCAAAACTTATTACTTTGACGGACTTCATTATTTAGACGAAAAAGGCCTCCTTACCAAAACGGAACCTTTAGACGAAGCGTCGGTGCATAATCCTGACTATGACATAAGAATTGGCCAACCTTGGCGCAATCCATTTGGCGTGACTGATCCTGTAGTTTCTATCGCAGTACCTTACGTCGGCGAATACTTCCCGGAAGACATTAAGGTACGGCCAGCAAATGAAGTTTCAGCTACGGCTACAGGTCGGAGCTTAATAGACCAGTACAACCTTGTTGGCCAACGTGAGCCAGTGCCTGGCATGGTGAATCCTAGAAACAATTAAGACAGCTTGGCTGATTCAAGGCTTTCGAACCACCTATCGGGGTCACTAGGAGTTGTCGTTTTGTTGTCTCTTTCATGCTATTGCCGATGAGCTGGAAGTAGCAAAAAGCGAAAGTTTGCCAATTTGCTGAGTAGCAAAATAGTTCCAAATCTGCTCCGCTACGGCCCGCCAATTGATAATAAAAATACAGCATGAATCCCAGTCAGCTGATCAAACGACGCTGAGAGATATTGCGACTATACGTGTAATAAAAATAGATGCGATTCAAACCGATAGAATTGCCTATTTAAGGTGTTCCACCGCAACTACTATGGCCCACCAAGTTAAACATTGACAATATTTATTCATTTAAGTTAAACTAGTAGTATGAGTACGATTACTACGAAGCAACTTAGAGACAATATGTCTCAGGTCATTAGCGACCTGGAGACAGGCAAATCAGTTCAGTTAAGTTATAGGCATAGAATTATTGGTGTTTTGCAACCAGTCCATTATGCCAAAAGACCTCTTCGACGAGGTTCATCAGAGGCAATTCTGAGCACCATAAAGTCTATTGATCTTGGCCGGGCTGCTCCTGGGCTTCAAGATTCAAAGAAATCGATTAAAGAAGAAATACGTGAGCTTCGTGAGCGTGATCTGGCGTAAGTTATGATTTGTCTTGATGCCAACGCTGTTCTTGAGCTTTTATTGGATAGAAAACTGGCACGAGCATGCCAGGATTATATAGCTTCGACTGACGATGAGATTGCCATTACTGCCGTAAGTGTCAGTATTATTATGTACTACGCGGAGGGCAAACATCTTAACTTGCTCGAAGTGGAGCGGTTACTGCGTGACTTCGTGTGGTTAGGAATTGTCGAAGCGGATGTGGCCTGGGCGTTTCAGTACTTTGCCGGCAAAGATTTTGAAGACGCTCTACAACTCGCTATCGCTAACAGGGAAGGCTGCCGAAGCTTTATAACGCTCGATAAAGCATTGGCTAAAAAGTACGCTTCCATTATGCCAATTAAGCTTCTAGGTTAGCGAAATAGCTCCAGACCTGTAACGCTACGGCCTGATATTTGGAATAATATCAGTTTTATGGTATTATTTTTTTATGTCAGAAATTCTTACTATTGTTACAGAAAAGCCTAACATTCTACTTAGAGAATGGTCGAATAAAGCGGATGACATCGCTTATTTTGAAGCAATTGATGAAGATCGCGTCCACTTAAGTCAACACAATGATGTTATGGCTCGTAAATATCCAAACATTGAAGCAGTTAAGGAGCGACGTCTTAATCCTGGCAAACACATTCGCTTGGGAATTTGGGATGAAATAGTCTTAAAGGTGGCATAACCGCTACGCCTAATACGGGAAAATCAGAAGTCGAAATTGGTTACTGGCTGAGAGCGAGTGCTACGGGTCAGGGTTACGCTACTATCGCGGCGAACGCGTTAACTGCATTTTTAATACCTACATACCAACGGATATTCGCAGAGGTTCACGTAGATAATATTGATAGTGCCAAAGTGCTCCAAAGAGCTGGCTACATACAGACTGTGGCAGTAGAGAGATATTGGGGTCCTGCGATCGTCTTCGAAGCTGCGAAATAGCTCCAGACATGCAAAGCTACGGGCTGTCATTTGATTGACATTTAATCAAGCTTATGCTATTTTATAATAGATGAATAGCGCTAAAAATCAAGATATACAACCTAAACACCATACAGAGATAGCCCAACAGGCCAGAGACGCTGGTTTGCATGATATTGCAGATCGATATGATGCGTATGCCGCGTTAACTTCTGGCGTTGCCTCTTCGACTCAGAATGCAGGGGAAAAGAGTGGGCCAACTGCTCAAAAGGGTTTTCGAGAAGTGGGTGATACCTACTTCTCGGTTGTTGCTGACTGGGCAAGACTAAAAGCTAACCCAAATTCAACCGTAGAGGATATAAAAGCAGCTGACGTAAAAGCAAAAATCGCCTTTGAGGATATGTATGTGTCAGATACGGAGGTCTTGAGAGGGACTAGTCAGCCGGGTGCTAGCGCCAATACTCACAGGGTTGACTCTGACAGCGATGAGGTTGTCAAAGAGCAATTCGCCCTAGAGACTGTAGACATTAAAAACTGGGACGAGGCGAGGAGACAAGGATTTGAATGGGTTGCAAATTTGGACAGGCCTATTGATGGGCTGAGCAAAAAGGAGTTGGCTAAAGCCAGGGAACGGTATGGTCCTGATAATGTATTGGTTGGGGAAGCGTTTGATAGTACCGAGGCCCATCGACCCGTACAAGAATTTGGACGCGCAGCCTTATACGCAAAGCGACCACCCTATATTGATAACCATTTATCTATGAAAATAGATCCTGCTCTCGGGCCTTTGACGTTATCGGAACGTCAACCTGACTATAGATATCCCGGAAGTTGATATTCTCGACTGTGCTCTTGACTGAAATAGTTCCATACCTCCAAAGCTACAG
>JBAQZF010000047.1:0-1868 GCA_049790715.1 Saccharimonadales bacterium (SeqCode)
GCGTACATCGCCTAGTGCGCCTCAGCCCGTTCAACAGTGACAACCTGCGTCAAACCAGCTTTGCCAAAGTCGAAGTAATGCCTAAAATCGACAAGCCCGACGACCTACAGATCGACGACAAAGATCTCAAAATTGATGTCTATCGCAGCGGCGGACATGGTGGTCAGTCGGTCAACACCACTGATTCGGCAGTCCGCGTCACGCATCTGCCGACCGGCATCACTGTCGCTATTCAAAACGAACGCAGCCAGTTGCAAAACAAGGAAACGGCGCTGACCATCTTGCGCTCGCGTCTAGCACAACTCCAGATAGAACAGCACAAAGAGCAACTCAGCGACCTCCGAGGCCCGAGTCAATCCGCCGAGTGGGGCAACCAGATCCGCAGCTACGTGCTGCACCCCTATAAACAGGTCAAAGATCTCCGCACCAAATACGAAACTTCCGATCCCGAAGGCGTCCTGGACGGCAACCTCGACTCGCTCATCAACGCCTATTTGGAGCACAGCCTGAGCCAGTAAGCTTACTACGCGCCAAGGATACTAACCGAGCGGGCGATGACCAGCGCCAGCGTGAAAACCGAGACTAGTGATTGCGAGGCCATCAACGCCTTGGCTTGGCGGGTGAGGGGGCGGGTATCGGCCGGCGCGAAATTGACGGCGTTGATGCACCCTGTCATTGTTAAAAAAAACAAGCCCCCATACCTGTTAGATGACTGAATGAGAGTCTGAAACAGCATATAGTCATTGACTGTTCAGCAGTGCTTTACTATCATATAACCATCCTTTGTCGAGGTTTCAGTAATCTCCAAAGGTGTTATTTAACAGGTAGAAAAGCAAGCACGCTTTCTATATGAGATACAGGCATTCAAGATTTGGATGTTTATATCTCATATAGAAAGGGGGTATAAGTAGTTAAAAGTTGTTGGGCGGCATGAGAAGCACAACTCGAACAGAGGAATGAGAGATGCGTTCCCGAAAACGTTCAACTGACGTTGGTTTCACTCCCGTGCTCGAGGGTGACACCGTCAAGTCGTAGATCGATACGATCCGATCTGATCATCGAGACAATCTTCTCAACCAAGACCAGACCCAAGCTGTGAGCTCGCGATAGTCACACTCAGGCTGTAACGTTGTAATTGTAATAAAATGCGATGTAAAGCAGTTCCGTCTAGCTCGCGGCTGACAACCCAGACACTAAAGTACGAAGTATTTTTAGAAGATGGACCCGTTTGGACTCACTTGTCTTTTGGCACTTATCCCCCGGTTTACGCCAGAAGCGAGTGAGTCCCTCGGGCCGTTCCTTTATTCTAATCTCGCTTCCGCGACTTACCCCCTACTTGCTTTTCTACTTTTTACCCCTCAATTATTGCTTGATACGTTATTCACCACCCTCTAATTATTAATACGGAACTAGATAATACGTACGACACGACTTTGTGCTTCAAGACTTTGCTATACTAATAGTTAATGATTCTGCTAGATCGGGTAACAAAAACCTATAACCGAAGTATGGGGCCGGCGTTGGACCGGATCAGTCTGCATGTCGAGCCTAAGGAGTTCGTGATCGTGGTGGGGCAGAGCGGGGCCGGCAAAACGACACTGCTCAGATTGCTAACTCGCGAGGAGCGGCCGACCTCTGGTAAAATCATCATCGGCGGTATCGATTACGACAAATTAAAAGACAAAGACATCCCATTACTTAGGCGCAAAATCGGCGTCGTGTTTCAGGATTTCAAATTATTACCCAACCGCAACGTCTTTGAAAACGTCGCCTACGCCCTAGAGATCGTCGGCATCAGCAACCGCGAGATCAAGCATACGGTGCCAAAAGTGCTGGACATCGTCAATCTCAAAGGCAAAGAAAAGCGC
>JBAQZF010000048.1:0-3085 GCA_049790715.1 Saccharimonadales bacterium (SeqCode)
AGGTAATTCAATAGGAATCTCGCTAACTATGCCAAGCAGTGCCACTGCGCTTGATCGCGTGGCGCACCGTCCGATTCTTTGGTCTTTTTCTGCTTGAACGGTCGTCGGATAACCTTTGTCTACAATGGCCACTCTCTCTTCATGCTTTGCGCCACGCAGTAGATATGTAGCTTGCGCATCAAGTAGCTGAAAAGCAGGATGGGTGCTGTTAAATTCGGGCATATAACTCCTTAAACTTTTAACATTATAATTTGTATTGTATTTTTTGTCAAAGTATAGTCGAGCAGCTGGCTGTTTTTGATCAATGGCATTAGGGGCGGTATGTGTCTGCACTGATCTGGAAACTCTGAACATCTTAAATTCTTCTTAAACTATTTGCTGTGGGTGAAGCCAAAGACTTATAATGGCGCTACTATGACAAAGCAGACAGTAACTCTCCAGGGCTTAGCAGTAAGTATTCAGAATTTAGCTGACGGCCAGCAAGCCTTGGCGGACGGTCAACGGCAGCTGGCTATCACTGTCGCTGGGATAGCAAAGCAAGTTATGGGGTTGACCGAAAAGGTCACGAGGCTAGAAGTCCAGCAAACCACGTTTGCCAAGGAGCAAAATAGGCTCATAATTTCGCACGATGCTCTCTCGACTAAAGTAGACGGTATTTCGGATAGTATTTCGCGAGAGCTCAAAGAACTGAGGCAGTATACGGAGTCTGGCTTTGACACTCTGAACGGTCGGTTTGACCGCTTGGAAAGTCAGGTCGAGAAGTTCGCGGCCAAAGCTAATCACGCGGATCTAAGAGTTGACCACCTAGAGGGCACCGTCAGTCATATAGAGTCGCATTTGACGAAATCCGTCTATCAAGCCGCTTAAATCTTACGGCAGGAGCGCGCCAAGCGCGGTCATAACTGATAAGACCAGCACGACTTTTAAGGAAGCTAGGAACATGGTGCGACCCCACTGCTTGCTGTCTGGCGTGTTGAAACTTTTGAGTCCGGTCACTAGCCACCAGAAACTCAGCGGCAGCATAATTAACAGATACAGATAGCCGGTGTAGCCAGCGGCGGTCAAGGCTATAATTGCCAATGCGAAGGCGATGATATAGGCTATAATCTGCAATTTGGCAATGCGGACACCTTTTACGACCGGCAATACTGGCAAGCCAGCGTTTTTGTAGTCCTCGAAGCGGTAGAGAGCGATGGCGTAAAAGTGCGGCATTTGCCACAAAACCATGATCAAAAATAGGATGACACCGCCAGCATCTAATCTGTTAGTGACGGCCGTATAGCTGGCCAAAATGGGTGTGGCGCCCGAGACGCTGCCCACGACAGTGCCCCACACCGAACGCCGCTTGCCGACACTGTACATCACCAGGTAAAAAAAGAGGCCCGTTACGCCGACGCCGACGGTCAAAGCATTGGTGTACGAGGCAAGGATAGCAAAGCCGGCGATTCCTAAAATAACAGCGTATAGCATGGCTGATCGTGTCGGAACAGCGCCAGTTACGGAGGCGCGTCGTTTGGTACGGGCCATCCGTTTGTCGAGAGGTCGGTCGAGGTAATTGTTGATGACACAGCCGCAGGCTATCACCAGCGAGGTGCCAAGCAGTAGCGCCACGAACAGCCACGCCTCAAATGACCCCGCGATGGAGCTGGCCAGCAGGAAGCCGGCGGCAGCGGTCAAGGCATTACCGTAGATGATGCCGGGCTTGGCTAGCTGGTAGTAGGCGCTCAACGAGGCTATTGCTTGTACCCTTCATCTTTGATTAGGAACTGATCGGTTTCGCTGGGCGACAGGCTGTGGTCGTGCTGGTACTGCAGGTTTTTCATGATCCATAGGGAGCCGAAGACCACGATAAACACGACCATGACCGCGAACAGTAGCACCCACAAATTCCAGCGCGGCCTGGACTCTCGGCCCAGATGTAAAAAGCAGATCAGTTGCACGAATAGCTGCGTTATGGCCAGAGTTGCCAGCGCCGCTACCAGGCCCCAGCCGCTGAAGACTTTGTTGATGGCTAACGTGTAGGCGACCAACGTGAGGATGATGGAGCTGGCGAAGCCGATCACGTATGATCTGACAGAGCCCTGGGCGGTCTCGTGGCGCGATACGATAGCTTGGCCGCGGCTACTCATACGCTACCTCCCATCAGATAGACTATGGTGAAAATGAATATCCAAATGATGTCCAGAAAGTGCCAGAATAAGCTGAGCAGTGTTAATTGCCGGATGGTGGCGGTTTTGAGGCCGTTTTTGAGTACTCTAAAACCAAGGACAGCCATCCATAATAAGCCGGTCAAAATGTGCAAGCCATGGGTGCCGACTAGAGTGAAAAAGGCTGACAGGAAGCCGCTGCGCCGCCAACTATTGCCTTCGGCGGCCAGATGGTGAAACTCGGTCAGCTCCATAGTAAGGAAGAACACGCCGAGCAGGAATGTAAGGCCAAAGAATAGTAGTACTTGCCGGACGTCTTTGCGCCGAGCGGCTAGTACGCCTAAACCGCAGGTGAAGCTGCTGGTCAGCAGCGCCAGCGTTTCGATGAGCACGAATGGCAGGCTGAACAGATCGCTGCCGGAGGGACCGCCAAAGGTGTTATTGTGCAGGACGGCGTAGGTGGCGAACAGCGTGGCGAACAGCACGCAATCAGTCATCAGATAGACCCAGAAGCCAAAAATCGTCTTGGAGTCGGCTTCGTGCTGGGCGGTCACGCGTTGCAGAGTGGCTTGTTTCATGGTGCTAGCCTCTGAGCTTCTAATTTGGCGATCTGTTCGGCGGATACGCGTTGCTCATGGTCGCCACTGGTGGTACGAATAATGACCGTCAGAATAACGCCGAGCAGGCCGATCGGTGCCAACCACCAGATGTGCCAGACTACGGCGAAGCCACCGATGAAAGCGAAGCTGGCGATCACCAGGCCAAGGCCGGAGTTTTTCGGTAGGTAGATGTCCTCGTACACTGGCGTGACAGGCGATTTTTTAGAACGTTTCAGCGCCCACCAGGCGTCGCGGCCACTGACTTCAGGCAAAACCGCGAAGTTATAAAACGGCGCCGGTGAGACGGTTGACCACTCGAGGGTGCGGCCGTTCCAGGGG
>JBAQZF010000049.1:0-3365 GCA_049790715.1 Saccharimonadales bacterium (SeqCode)
ACGCTTTGGTCGAGGGCGACATCCCCGCGGATATGCTTGACAAGGCCAAAAAGTACCGCAGTCTGCTCATTGAAAACGCCGTCGCCGAAGACGAAACGATTCTCGAGAAGTACTTTGAAGTCGGTGAAGACGGTCTGAGCACCGAAGAGATTAAACAAGCTATCCGCACCGCGGTGCTATCTGGCACATTCTTCGCGGTCACCGGCGGCGACGGTCGCGGCGTCATCGTTGAAAAAGTCCTTGATCTGGTGAATGACTATCTGCCAAGCCCGCTCGACGTCGGTTCTACTTGGGGCACGCACCCCAAAACTGGTGACGAAATCGAGCGCAAGCCTGACGAAGCCCAGCCTTTCGCTGCCTTGGCCTTCAAAATCACCACTGATCCTTTCGTCGGCAAGCTGGCCTATTTCCGCGTTTACTCCGGCAATCTGACTGCTGGTTCATATGTTTTAAATAGCTCTACTGGTGAGAAAGAGCGCATTGGTCGTATCGTACGTCTGCAAGCTGATAAGCGCGCCGATGTGACCGAAGTTGGCGCTGGTGACATTGCCGCTATCGTTGGCCTCAAAGGTACGACTACCGGCAATACCTTGTGTGATCCAAACAACTCAATCGTGCTCGAGAGCATCACCTTCCCAGAGCCGCCCGTCTCGATCGCTATCGAGCCCAAAACCAAAGCCGACCAAGAAAAGATGAGTATCGCTATGCAGCGCCTGGCTGAGGAAGACCCTACCTTCCGCATCCGCGTCGACCACGAAACTGGTCAGACCATCATCTCGGGCATGGGTGAGCTGCACCTGGAAATCATCGTCGACCGCATGAAGCGCGAGTTTGGCGTCGAGGCCAACATCGGCGAGCCACAGGTAGCTTACCGCGAATCGATCCGTAAATCTGACGTCGAAGTCCAAGGCAAATTTGTCCGCCAATCCGGTGGTCGCGGCCAGTACGGTGACGTCTGGCTTCGCCTCAGCCAAAATGAGCAGGGCGCCGGCTTTGAATTCGTCAACTCCATCAAGGGCGGCACCGTCCCAAGCGAATACATCAAGCCTGTCCAGCAAGGTATCGAAGAGGCTATGAGCAACGGCGTTATCGCCGGTTACCCAGTCGTCGACCTCAAAGCCGAGCTCTACGACGGCTCCTATCATGATGTCGACTCTTCGGAAATGGCCTTCAAAATCGCCGGTTCCATGGCCCTGCAAGAAGGCGTCAAAAAAGCCGGCCCAGTCTTGCTCGAACCAGTCATGAAAGTCGTCGTCGTTACCCCTGAAGAATTCATGGGCGACGTCATTGGCGACCTCAACAGCAAGCGCGGTCGCATCGAATCCATGGAAGATCTCAGTGCCGGTGTCAAAGAAATCACCGCTTTCGTACCGCTCGGCGAAATGTTCGGCTACACCACTAATCTGCGCAGCTCCACTCAGGGCCGCGCCAGCTCCAGCATG
Source organism: Saccharimonadales bacterium (SeqCode) (assembly GCA_049790715.1). Lineage (GTDB taxonomy): Bacteria > Patescibacteriota > Saccharimonadia > Saccharimonadales > UBA4665 > JBAQZF01. The sequence goes on from JBAQZF010000049.1 coordinate 1,443, forward strand.
GAACTCGATCATTACGCCGACGTCCCATCTCACGTCGCCGAAGCCATCATCGCTAAAAACAGCAAATGATTTCTTGCAATCCAAGAGCTTTAGTAGTATAGTATTGATTATGACACAACTTTCCGAGCTGGGTCTCGCCGAAACTGCAGGCGTAGATGCCAGAATAAAGATTTATAGTCCGCCCAGAACACGCTTCCATCAGGAGGGGGTGGTGGATATGGTCTTTGCCGGATACCTTGAGCGGGAAACCAAAGAGTTGATTCCGGTAGGTAGAGTAGTTACTACTCCATATGAGCAAAGCCTGGAAAATGAGCATGGTAGGTGGACGGCAGCAACGAGCCAGGTACTAGGTATTGTTGGCTTAGATACCATATACAAAAGGGCTGCTAATGCTATATATCTTCCGGAATACAGACATCTAGCCAGGTACCATCATGAAGGGGCTATACTTAAGGAATTGCGTTCTATGCAGCAGGAAGCTGGGCATTTAGTATTGGCTCATTTAGGGTTACAGCCTCCACGCTATGGTCTGCGCAGAAGACGCGGAGTAAAATTAAGTTAATAATCTGAAAAGATAGCTTTACAAATAGCTTAGTTTTCTCTATACTGTCTTCGGTAACTTGCGTGAGTTCTAGTATTCTCATGCAAAACAATTTAAAGTTAACTTATAATCAGCCAAAAGTAGCTAAATCAAGGAGTAACATTTTATGGCAGACAATTTTGACCGCAGCAAACCACATGTGAACGTTGGTACTATGGGCCACGTTGACCATGGTAAAACCACGTTGACTGCTGCAATTACCGCTGTACTTGCTAAAAAACTGCCAAGTGCTATCAACAAATCAATCGCTTACGACCAGATCGATAACGCGCCCGAGGAAAAAGCTCGTGGTATCACCATTGCTACTTCTCACCAGGAGTACGAAAGCGAAAAGCGTCACTACGCTCACGTCGATATGCCAGGACACGCCGACTACGTCAAGAACATGATTACCGGTGCTGCTCAGATCGACGGCGCTATTCTCGTGGTTGGTGCCAATGACGGCCCGTTGCCACAGACTCGTGAGCACGTTCTATTGGCTCGTCAGGTTGGCGTACCAAAGATCGTTGTTTTCCTGAACAAAATGGACCTCGCAGATGCCGAGCTTGTTGACCTCGTCGAAGAAGAAATTCGCGAAGTGCTCGAAAAGAACGGCTATGACAAAGACGCGCCAATCATCCGCGGCTCAGCTACCAAAGCTCTCGAAGGCGACGCTGCCAACGAAGACGCTATTATGGAGCTCGTCAAGGCGCTCGATGATTTCATCCCCGAGCCAAAGCGCGAACTCGACAAGCCATTCCTCATGCCTATCGAAGACGTTTTCTCTATCAAAGGCCGCGGCACTGTCGCTACCGGCCGCGTAGAGACCGGTATTGTGAAGGTCAACGAAGAAGTTGAAATCGTTGGTATTCGCGATACCCGCAAAACTGTCGTTACTGGCGTGGAAATGTTCAAAAAGAACCTCGACCAGGGTCAGGCTGGCGACAACGTCGGTATCTTGCTCCGCGGTATCGAGCGTGATGACATCGAGCGCGGCCAAGTCTTGGCTAAGCCCGGTTCTATTACTCCGCACACTGAGTTTGATTCAGAAGTCTACATTTTGACCAAAGAAGAAGGCGGCCGTCACACCCCATTCTTTAAAGGCTACAAACCACAGTTTTACTTCCGTACGACTGATGTAACTGGTGAAGTCGAATTGCCAGCTGACAAAGAAATGGTCATGCCTGGTGATACCATCACCTTCAAGGTTAAGTTGCTGGCTCCAATCGCCATGGAGCAAGGTCTGCGCTTTGCTATCCGCGAAGGCGGCCGCACTGTCGGTGCCGGCGTCGTTACCAAGATCGTCAAGTAAAGTATTCTTTCTTCGCGGTCCAGAAAAGAGA
>JBAQZF010000050.1:0-3707 GCA_049790715.1 Saccharimonadales bacterium (SeqCode)
AGTTCTTCCAGCAAATATTGTTGTTGGCCAGTTAGCTTATTTGTCGCTAGCTCCTGCAAACGCGCGAAATACTTAGCTAAACGACTCTCCGTACCGCCAGCCAGCAGTTTTTCATGGCAGAATTTATCCCAGGCGGCACGCTCCGCTCCGTCGAGCGCTTTGGGATAGTTGCGAGCTTTGTAAAGCGGTAGCAGATTTTGTAAGCGCCTATCGCGCAAGCCGCCTCCTACTTGCGACAACTCCTCGGGAGCCGCCGCTCGGATAACCCGCATACGCGTAGCGTCGGCCTTGTCGATAAAGCCATCGTAGAGCCGTTCGTCGACCGTCAGCGCGTTGTCGACCAGCGCGGTCTGGGCGCGGGCGCGCTCTTCGTCTAGCAGACTAACTGCTTGCAGGACTTTCTCGGAGAAGGCAGCTTGATGTTTTTTGAGAATGGCCTGATGGTGAGCTACTAGCTCGAGTGGCAACTCCAGACGTTCCTGGACGGCCTCGTCTTTGATGACACCCAGCGGCGCTACGGCCGGACTGCGATTGTATTTGAGCGTTTTGGCTGGTAATTGCGGCGCGTCAGGATCTTTGGTAAAACGCCAAGCCGCCACCAATTCATCAATATCCATGGCTATAAAAGGCGTTGGATCGTAGCGCAAATCATAGACCAGCGCGGCGTCCTGCTGCGGATGTTTAGCCAGCATAACCGCCGCTGTGGTATGCAAGTATTGGCTGCTGTAGCGTCCGGAGGTATAGACAAACGGGCGGCCAGTCTGCACCAGCTCGGCAACTTTTTTCTTGTCGCGCAGCTTCAGTAAATATTCGAAGAGATCTTGCTGCTTGTCACGTACCAGTTTGGCGACGGCGATGGTAGCGGTCACGTCACTCAGCGCGTCATGCGCGCTGCTGTGCTCTAATTTATTCACTTGAGTCAGAAATTCCAGCCGATTGGCTGGCTTGCCATCCGGCGCGAACGGCCACTCAATGCCATCTGGCCTAAGCGCCCGCGTCATGCGCACCACGTCCAGCACATCCCAGCGCGAGCAGCCGTCCCGCCACTGCCACTCGTAGGCATCGTAGAAATTTCGGTAGTGCAGAAAACGCATAAATTCATCGTCGAAACGGATGCTATTGAAACCAACGAAAATCGTATCCGGCCGCACCACCTCCTCGTAAAACAGCTTTAGAAATTCCGCCTCTGTCAGTCCCTCGGCCAAGGTTTGCTGCGGCGTGATACTGGTGATCAAGACGGCGTCCGGCTCCGGCAAAACATCTGGCGCCAATTTGACCAGCACGTTGACCGGCTCGCCAATCGGCTTGAGCTCCATGTCTGTCCGCTGCCCAGCAAACTGCATAATCCGCGCCGATCGCGGACTAAATCCGCTGGTCTCCAAATCATAAAAGAAAAAATTGCCTGGCATCAGCTCCAGTTTACCACCTGCCTGGCTAGCTAGGAATTATTCAGTGTTTACGCATGGTAGCGGCGCTTTTTACGAAATGTCCCAAGACTCCCGCTATTCTCGCTGCCGGCCCAGACGGAGCGCTAGATTCTCGTGGCATATCAAGTCTGCCCTCTAGGTCAAGCAACATGTTTGCCAGTACTTGATGTTGCGGCTGTTCAATTTGTATGGATGTCGGAAGCGTGCATTCAGTACCGCGAAGATCCTTGTGGCATTGCTGTTCAGTAGCGAGTGCTGTCAAGAAACTAGCATTCCTATGCAATACAGTTACTACGTCTTCTATTCGGTGCCCATAGTCAGTGTATTCAACCTTTTTGGTGGCTATAGTAAGTGTTTGCTGGCCAGCTTCGTTATTGGGAGTAATTGCGACACCCAAAGGTAGGCGGCCTTTCTTCTTGTTCCAGTCTATCTTCAAAGTAGCGTGATCAGGAGTAAGGCTAGTCTTGACGCCAACGCAGTATTGGGCCAGATGAAACATTCGGGTATAGCCCAGATGTAGCTTTTCACATAGATCCGTAGGCAACGTTTCTGTAATTGGCGGCATTTCGCCGACTAGGTCAGGTCTAAAACGACTTATTAGAGGCTCTGGGTTGATCATAGGTAAATATTAAATAATTATTAACTATTTCATCATTATATCACTTCTGAATAATTTTACCAGTATTTTGGGAGGCCGATATATTAATACTCAAATTGTCCAGCTTTACGGATTTTAATAATGTTGCCCGGCGTGATGCCCTGGCGGGTAAGTTCGTGAAGAATGCCTTGTCTACGCATGATATCGCGCAAGCGCTGGACGGCCTGATCGTTGGCAAAATCAGTCCGGCGAGCAAATTGCTCGATCTTGAGACCAGTGACTACAAACACCTCGGCCTCTTTCTTGACCTCCCACGCGTCAGAGGTATCCGTCAGCCGCAGGACTGGGATTGTTGGTTCTTCGGCTTCGTCGGGAGGTATGGCGCGGACAGCTTGAACCGCGTCCTTGATAGCAAATAACAGCGGTGGGACACCTTCGCCGGACTGAGCGGAAATGGCAAATAGCGGCGTGTTTTTCGGCGCTACCGCCTCTAGCTGGCGCATCAGATCGTCGATGATCTCGTTGTCCAGGCCCTCGACTTTGTTAAGCACGATGACTTCGGGGCGCCTGATAAGTTCTGGCTGGTAGGCTTCCAGCTCGGCTTTGACCGTCTGGTAGACGCCTGCCACGTCTTCGTTGTAGGCATCGATCAGGTGGAGAATAACAGCAGTGCGTTCGATATGGCGCAGAAACTCATGGCCGAGGCCCTTGCCAGCGGCAGCGCCTTCGATCAGGCCAGGGATGTCGGCAAACAGCAGACTGGTGGTTTTATCAATATCGACCACGCCGAGATTGGGAGTGAGGGTCGTAAACGGATAGTCCGCGATCTCTGGGCGGGCATTACTTAACTTGCTAAGTAATGTTGATTTACCGGCGTTTGGCAGGCCGACCAAGCCGACGTCAGCGATCATTTTCAGTTCTAAATGCAGCTCGAGTTGCTCACCAGGTTCGCCTTTTTCGGCGAATTTGGGTGCTTGCCGGCGGGACGATACGAAGTGCGCGTTGCCGAAACCACCCCGTCCTCCTTTAGCTACGACCGCCGTTTGGCCGTCTTCCACCAAATCAGTAACGACTGTGCCATCCTCGGTAGTAGCGACCGTCCCGACGGGTACGGCCACGATCAGATCCGGCGCGCTGCGGCCATGTTTATTGCTGGTGTCGCCAGGCCGACCCTCATCGGCTTGCAGTTCTTTTTGGTAGCGAAAGGCTGCCAGAGTGTTTTGATTGCGGCTGGCTAGCAACACGACGTCACCGCCGTCACCGCCGTCACCGCCGTTTGGTCCGCCTTTGTCGACGAATTTTTCACGCCGAAAACTCAGCTTGCCATCACCGCCTTTGCCAGCCGACACGCTGACCGTCACTTTATCAACAAAACTCATATCCCTTATAGGGTAGCTGCTTTCGTGGCCGCGGTCTAGCGTAAAGCTCGTTAGCAAGAACTCATATTTTATATTTTAGCGTAGTTTGGGAGGAAATATGAACACCAAAGCACAGTACGCTTCAGAGCACATAAGCGTCCAAGCGGGGGATTTCGCCTAAAATACGCGAAACCTAAAATCTGGCTAATGGCTAATGTAATGCGGGTATTTGGAGGCGGGGATCCAGCCGCTGTAGCCGACGCGACCCCAACCGGCGATGCCGTTCATGTCGCGGATTTGGATCTGTGAGCCATCAGGTGAAAC
>JBAQZF010000051.1:0-8195 GCA_049790715.1 Saccharimonadales bacterium (SeqCode)
GGTACATATGGCGAGTCCAATCAAACCCAAAAATGACACAGAAGCTACTCTGATACTTGAGGCTGCTCTTGATGAAATGAAGGCCAAGTATACAGCCGTATGCTCAGACTATGCCCACTTGGGTACTAAGATATTTACGCTCTTAGCAACGGAGCTTGTCATAATAACGTTCTTGTTTGCTTCCAATAAAGCTTTTAGCCTCAATGTGCTTTATGGGGTTATATTTTTTGGCATCGGCATAGCTTGTATCATCCTTTCTCTCGGTGTTTTATTTTGGTCTGTCAGTTCCAATGCCTGGGCGAGTCCTGGAGAGATCAAAGAACTTAGCCTGCTACGATATAGCACTTACATTGACTATCTAACTGATATAAAAGATGATTATTTGGATGCCTATCAATTTTGTAGGGTCAGCTATAATAAACGCCGAATAGCGTTTGATAGATCTATTATTCTGTTTGTGTTTGGTGCTATAATATTGATGGTAATTAAGTATGGAGGGTTAAAAATATGAATATGCCAGAGTACATTCAAAAGACCCTGTAAAATAAAAATATTTCAAAGACTAGGCCCCGAAAGGGGCTTTTTCTTATCAAGTGGTTCCTGTAAGTTTATAGACCGCTACAAACCAAGCGGGTGGTCGCAGGCGCCGAGTTTGCCAGGGCGACAGGTGATGGTGTGCAGGCGTTGCAGGCCAGCTACTAGCTGCAGGAGTTGGTCGTCGCCGAGGTTGGCTAGCTCTGGGCCGAAGCTGCGGCGCATGATGTTGGAGGCCGCTTCGGTGAGCTGCATGCCGAGGGGAGTCGGCGTGGTGATGTGTTTGCGGCGGTTTTGGGGGTCTTGTTTGGTGGCTAGCAAGTTTTTGGCTTTGAGGAGTTTGATCTGGCGGCTGATGCTGGCTTCGGTCTGGCCGAGACTACTAGCGATCACTCGCTGCTGGACGCGCGGATTCCACTCTAGCACCATCAGGATTTTGAACTGGCTGAGGCCGATGCCCAGCTGCTCTTGGAGCACTTGATCAGATTGTCGGCCCATGACGGCAGCCAGGTGCTGGATAAGATAGCTGAGATTGTTGGTTGGGCCCATGATTCTTATGCTAAGCGTTGATACTTAACATGTCAAGTGTTATGAGAATGCTTTGCGGCACTTGACTTTATCGTAATATATTTACAAGTTTTTCTTGTGGTATGGACCCCCCAGTCAAGCTGAGGGCAAGCTCTGAAATAATACCGGATCAAGTCCGGCACAAGATTCAGGATGACGCTGATTATACATGCTGTTTATCGTTCAAGGTGCTGTGCTAGGTAGATCACGTGCCATTCGTCGATGCTGAGGGTTTGCGGGCGGCGAGTGGGGTCGATGCCGGCTTTTTGACAGATAGCTTGAACCTGGTCGCGGGAAAGGTGCAAGCCGCTAATGAGATTATTGAGCAGTGTTTTGCGACGCTGAGCGAAGCCAAATTTTACGAATCGAAGAAAATCGCTAGTTTCTATGTCGGTAAATAGCGGCTTTGGGTGACGTTTCAAAATTAGTATCTGGGAGTCAACTTTTGGCGGTGGCGTGAACAGCTCGGCCGGTACTTCTCTACCCAGCGTCGCTTGATAGTACAACTGGACGGCGACACTGATAAAGGCCATGCTGCCCGGCTGAGCGGCGACGCGGACGGCAACTTCTTTTTGCATGAGCAGGGCCGCGATGAGTGGTTTATGAGTCTGGGGCTCCGACAGCCGGCGCATTAGATTAGCGGTTAGGTAGTAGGGAATGTTGGCGACAATTTTATAAGGCTCGGGCATGGCGTTAAAGTCAAAGACGCGAATATCACCCTGCTTCACTTTGAGCTGATCGCTAAGAAGATTACGAAATCTGTTTTGTAAAACGGAGATAAGACCTGAGTCAAACTCAAGAGCCTGAATGTTGGCACCATGTTCTACTAACACCGCGGTCAGAGCACCCTGCCCTGGCCCGATTTCTAAAACCGTGTCATTTGACTGGACACTGGCGGCTGCAACCATAGCTTCTAAACTATCTTGGTCGTGTAGCCAGTGCTGGCCAAGCGATTTTTTTGGCGAAGGCGAGGGTATCTGTCCCATAACTACCAGTTGTGGCGAGACACCCAGTGATCATAGGCGCTTGCCCAGCTGCCATAAGTGCGGGTCGCATAACCGCTGGCCCATTTCAGCTGCGTGATAGGATTCGTGGCCCAGTCAGCGCCATAGGCAGCCATCTTGCTGCCAGGTGTCGCTTGGCCGAGGCCATAGCCCAAGCCAGCGCCAGGGGTGCCATGGTAGGCCGGACAGCTGCCTGGTTCGCCTTGCCATTTGGTCGGACACCAGCCAGATTCGCGGCTGATGATGTAGTCAGCGTACTGATAATCACCAGGCGCGATGCCGGCCAGGGCCATGTCGCCCTTGATACCGCTGAGGCTGGTGCCCATGACTACGATCTGAGTGACGGGCTGTTTGTTGACGATTTTTTGGATGACGGTGCGTCCGGTTTCGACGTTGTTTACTAGTTGAATCTGGTAGGTGACGACTTGTTGGCCAGCCGAACCTTGCTGGCGCACCGCGCTGGTACCGTAGGCAAGCGTCGGGTCATTGATGGTCTGAACTGGCGTGGCTATCTGCTCGGTGACAGTCTCGACTTTGACGCCGGTGCGGATAAAAGCGACGTGCTGGTCGGGGGTGATCGGGGTGTCGGGCGCTGGTTCGATTTTGTCGTCTTTGGCTAGCTTAATGTTTTTTTCCTTCATCAGTCCGGCGATGGTCTTGGCGTGCGTGCGGAGCGTTACGGGCGTGCCGTATAGATCGACGGCCACTGGAGTCGCCCGATCGATTACGATTTGGCCGCCGACGGCGCCGGTTTGCAGGAAATTCTCGACGGGATCATTATTGACGATGTCTTCGGGGTACAGCGTGGTGCCAGCCTGTTGGGCGACAGCTCGCGGCGTTTTGGCGGCGCTAAAGGCAAAGGTGCGGTGCGAGCCGTCGACGACTTCGACTGGTACGGCGCGGTAGATGTTGATACGGAACTGATCCTGATCGATCATGGTAGTGGCTGCCGGCTCGACAACGTCTCCCTCGTCGAGTTTTAAGTTTAGTTTTTGGAGCAAGGAGCCGACCGTTTGCTTGCGGCTGGGGACAATCTGCTGCTGGTGATCGTGGGAAATGATAACAATTTTGGCGTCCGGCGTCACTGGTAAGTGCTTGGTTTGTTTGGCAATACCGTAGATCGCGCCGGTCAACGATACTAGCACCGCGAGCGTAATGAGCGGTACCGCGTAGGGGTGCCGACTTATAATTTTCAGCTTTCGGACGCGGCGCGGCATACGCGTCCGTCGAAAACGGCCGCAGGCGAGTTTCAGTTTCTCGAGCTTTTTACGCATAATTCAATGGTTCTGCTGGAGCTTTCTCTGACAAACGATACGAACGACTCCTGACAAAACCTGTGCTTTATTGTAACAAAAACACTCTGCGCGAACCAGGCGGGCTTAACTCATAGCTTTTCTAAAGGAGCGAAGGATATGTTGAGCTTACGAGCGCCTTTGCCTTTGAAAAATATGGTGGCGATGTCGCCTTCGATCTCGACGACCGTACCCATGCCGAAGACTTGATGCCGCACGCCGTCGCCTTCGTTGAGATCGGGGACGTAGCGCGGTTCATTTAGATCAACTTGTGGGGTCTTCATCGTTGTCTCATGCAGGTCGTGTTTTAGACCGGAACGAGACAACGATGAAGACGTATACGAGTCAAAGCTGCTAGTTGACTGGAATTCGCCGTCAATCTCTGAGAGAAAGCGCGATGGCGGGTTATGCTGTACACCGCCATACAGCAGCCGACTCGTCGCGTAGGTCAGATATAATTCCTGGCGAGCACGCGTCATGCCGACATAACACAAGCGACGTTCTTCCTCCAGCTCGTGCTGATCATACAGCGCCCGACTGTGCGGGAAGATTGATTCCTCTAGGCCCGTCATGAAGACCACTGGAAACTCGAGACCTTTGGCGGCGTGCAGCGTCATAAGCGTCACCGCGTCGTTCGTAAAGTCCGCGCCGTCTAAGTCACTCACCAACGCTACTTCTTCTAGAAAACCAGCCAGTCCTTCATCTTGGTATTCCTGCGCGACACTTAATAATTCTTTAACGTTTTCCTGACGGGCTTCGCCTTGCGGCGTACCGTCATCCAGATAATGTAAATAGTCAATGCGACGCAGTAGCGAGTCAATCAAACCGCCGACTGACGCGTCTTCGCTGACCGTTCGCAAGCTTGCCAAAATATCACCAAGTTCGCTGAGTGCTTTGCGCGCTTTGGGAGTCAATTCTGTGCATTCCTCTGCTTGTTGCAAGGCCTGAAGCAGCGGCAATTGTCGCGTAGTTCGCCAGGCTGAAAAGTTTTGCAGACTTTTGGCACCGATACCACGAGTCGGCACGTTGACCACACGCTCAAAACTGACGAGATCTTCCGGTTGAAAAATCAGGCGCAGATAAGCCATGATGTCTTTGATCTCTTTGCGGTCATAAAAGCGCACGCCACCGACCACTCGATACGGGATGCCGTAGTGCACAAACGCCTCCTCTACCGATCGGCTCTGAGCATTGGTGCGATACAACACCGCGTAGTCGCGGTAGTGCCGCCGTCCACTGTCCACACCGTTTCGGATGCGCCGGATGATAGCTTCGCCTTCGGCTCGTTCACTGCCGACGGGCACAATTTGCACCGGCAAGCCCTCACCCTCTGCTGTCCAGAGCTTTTTGTCACTGCGCTGGGCGTTTTTGGTGATAACGGCGTGGGCAGCATCGAGAATGTGCTTGGTACTACGATAGTTTTGCTCAAGCTTGATGATGGTGCAGTCCTTGAAATCTTTTTCAAACTTCAGGATATTGCGAAAATCCGCCCCGCGCCAACTATAGATGCTTTGCCAGTCATCACCAACGACCGCGATGTTTTTATGCTCATTAGTTAACATGTTAACTAATTGATACTGGGCCGCGTTAGTATCTTGATATTCGTCGATCATGATGTACTTGAACTGCTGTTGCCATTTTTTACGGACTTCCGGCTGGCTCTTAAGCATCTGCGCCGTCCGATTAATCAGATCATCAAAATCGAGCGCCGAAGCATCATGCAGCGCCTTTTCATACAGTGGATATACCTTGGCTGCCGCTTGCTGCGCAGGGCTACTAGCCACGCCATTGTACTCCGCTGGACTCATCATATCGTTTTTGGCGCTGCTGATGAGACCGCTCAAGGCCCGAGCCGGAAAAGCCTTTTCGTCGATCATTAACTGTTTGCTGACCTGCTTAACCGCTGCCTGTCGGTCCGATTCATCGAAAATAACAAAACTGCGCGGAATACCAACACTCTCACCATCTTGCCGCAGCAATCGCACACAAATCCCATGAAAGGTACCCATATAGGGCATAAAACCCCTGTTCTCAGCTTTTTCACCAAGTAGTTGCGCGACTCGCTCACGCATTTCTTTAGCGGCTTTATTAGTAAAAGTTACCGCCAGGATATTGAACGGCGTAGCTTTGTGGTTGGCGATCAAGTAGGCGATCCGGTGCGTCAGCGTTTTGGTCTTACCCGAGCCAGCACCAGCCTGAATAAGTAGCGGTCCTTCGGTCGTTTCTACCGCTCGGCGCTGCTCCGGATTTAATCCCTCTAGAAGTCGATCTAACACCTATCCATTCTAGCAAAATTACAAAGCATAAGCCGTTGTATTTCTAATTGGAGAAGAAGTGGGTGAGAGGTTTGACGCTGCTCACGTGGATGAGGCCAGCATCGAGGGCGATATCGGCCCAGGCCAGCGCCAGGATGATACTCAACAGGATACCAAGTGACACGAAACGTTTGCTGCGGCGTTTTTCGACGGCGTTAATTGGCAGAAAATACTGCTTGCTATCGACTAATTTTTGGATGGTGATGGCGTGCGCTGATTGGGCGGCGTCTTCGGCTTCCAGCTTTTTTTGAATCTGTCCGGCAGCGTTTTTTTGAGTGGCTGATGGAGATTTTTCGGTGTTAGTCGCTTCGGCTGCAGCTGGTTTTTTGCCGTCCGCGTCCTTTTTGAGTGGTTTTGACTGAGTTGCCTTTTCGTCTTTGGATCCTGCCGAGTCAGCGTCGTCAGTCTGCGCTGTAGCATCTGAAGAAGGTTCGAGCGCGTCTTCGTCAGTTGACGCGAGGTCTGGGGTTGGTTCTTTTGATCGTTTTATTTCGTCGCTGAGATCATCGTTGGCTGGCGGAGTTTTGTCGGCTTTTTCGAGTGGCGGCGGGCCGATGGGCTTGATGGTGGTGCCGCTGGCTGCCGTCTTGACAGTGACTTTTTGAAGAGCCCCAGCCGCGGCGTCACCAGGCTCGGATTCGTCGACGACCATTGGGTCTTTGAGGATTGGCCGGTTGGTGACCAGTACTGGCTTGGAGGTGAGAGCCGGCGAGGACTTGCCAGGGTGAGCGACATCGATGATACGTTTGGGGGCTGGTTTTTTGGGTTCACTCATGGCTTTGATTCGGATTTCAGACTGAGCTGATAGGCGCTATCGACGATGGCCGAGAACTTTTTATAGTTCAGACTGGCCGCGCCTGGCAACAGCCCGTCCACGCCATCCAGACCTAGAATGCCACTGACAAATTCAGCGTCAACACTGGCGCCATAGATAACTCGGACATCTTCGGAAATCTGTTGCCCATACATATCTTTGAGAATGTGCCGTATCCATTTGATAGCTTCGTGGATCTCATCTGGTTTAGCCGGATCTCCCGTGCCAAACGTACTAATGGCCCAAACTGGCTCATAAGCGACGACGACGCGCTCTACCTCGTCTGAGGTCAGATTGGCCAACGCGGTGGTCAGCTGGTCATGGATGACGCGTTTGGTTTCGCCAGCTGCCCGTTCGCGTTTGGTTTCGCCGACGCATAGTATCGGCGCGATGTCATTACGGATGGCCGCCTGTACCTTGTCGCGCACGATTTCCAGCGTTTCGTTGAAGTAAATTCGTCGTTCGGAGTGGCCGATAATCACGTAGTGCACCAGACCGCGCAGCATGGTGAAGCTGACTTCACCAGTGTAAGCGCCTACGTCTTTATAAAAAGCGTTTTGGGCGGCCAGACGAAACACCCGCGTGTCAATTTCCAGGCTGAGCGGTTGCAAGGCTACCAGACTAGGCGCTAAAACCACTTCGATGTTACGGTGCGGTTTAATGTGTTGTTGCAATCGGTGCAAGAGCAAGCTAGAGGCTTGTACGTTAAGATTCATTTTCCAGTTACCGACGATGAGGATGCGTTTCATAATACTTATGGCTATTGTACCTTATTTCTTATCGAGCAAGGCTTCGACTCCTGGTAGTTTGCGACCAGCCAGGACTTCCAGGCTAGCGCCGCCGCCCGTAGAAACATGGCTGAAAGCAGTAGTCAGGCCACGTGATTGCACGTAGCCGACAGTGTCACCGCCACCCACGACGCTAAATGGCTTATGGCCAAATTCACCCAGCAAAGCTTCGATAACCGTTTGGGTACCATGCGCGAACGGGCCGATTGGCCCCTGCAGACTTGGTGTTTCGGTCACGCCCATAGCGCCACTCCAGACAACGGTGTTGGATAGCTGGATACCGCCGGCAATAAATGAAGCGCTAAACGGGCCGATATCCAAAATCTTTTCATGCGCGCGTATCTGGGAAGCGGCCCGCGGAACCCGTTTTGGGTAGTGCTCGATGTCAGCCACGACGTGCGCTCCCCAGTCCACGATTCGAGTTGGCGCTGTTTTGTCAATTTTGGAGGCCAGCACCGCGTCGTAGGGCAAGGCAAAAATAAACTGCCGCTTTTTGGACTCGGCGGCAGCTTTTCGCATGACGGCTTTGGCTACCGGTATTTCAGCTTTATCGTATAAGCTGTCGCCGATGTCGAGACCATTAGCAGCCAGAAAAGTACTAGCCATAGCGCCACCGAGAGCTACGAAGTCGGCGATCTCGATAAAGCGGTTCATTACTTCGAGCTTGTCGGCAATCTTGGCGCCGCCGATGATGGCCATCAATGGCCGCTGAGGTTGTTGCATAACTTTGGTGAGGGTATCCATTTCTTTTTCCAGCAGCAATCCGGCTACGCTCGGCAAGTGGCGCGTGATAGCTTCCAAACTGGCGTCAGCTCGATGATCCACGCCGAAAGAATCATTAACATAGATGTCAGCCAGGCTCGCCAGCTGCTTGGCAAAAG
>JBAQZF010000052.1:0-7863 GCA_049790715.1 Saccharimonadales bacterium (SeqCode)
CGATTCCTCAACAGCTAGCTGAATACGCCATTTCGTTAGTGGAGTCCAACACGAACAGTTGGGTAGCTGAAAGTATGGTGAGCGATCGCCTCCAAGAATTATTACTGGAAAGAGTAAGCGATAACCCCGAGCAGGCCGAAATTGTATTTGATAAAGCGACAGCTGATGGCTTCAGAGAGGTCAAACGGCTTGAAGACCGCGGTGAGTATAACAAAGCAGCGACTCTGAAAGAGAAAGTTGAACGAAATGCCCCGCCAGTTTTGTACTGTGGTGCTGGCAGTTGTGGTTTGATTGGGGCTAATGCTTCCCAGGCAGCAAAAGCTAGAATGTTGGGCTTGCAGGGAGAAATTATCTCTGATACCGAGCGAAACTGTATATCTTGCGGAGCCAAAGAAGTTCATTATGACACCCAAGGCAGCAAAGCGTGTACTGCTTGCGGCATAACTGAGATTAAAACCAGCTAAAGGTAATAGGTAGATGGCTAGAATCGGTATCTACGCCGGTACGTTTAATCCGGTGCATGCTGGACATATTACGTTTGCGCTGCAGGCAGTGGAGGCCGCGGAGCTAGATGAGCTCTATTTTTTACCGGAGCGCCAGCCGCGGTCTAAAAAAGGTGTCGAGCACTTTGGGCATCGGGTGGCTATGCTACGGCGAGCGGCCGCGCCGCATCCCAAATTCGAAATTCTGGAGCTGGAAGATGTCAATTTTAGCGTCAAGCAAACGCTGCCGCGCCTGAGGAAACGATTTCCAGGCGATCAACTAGTCTTTCTGTTTGGCTCGGATGCCATCAGTCATCTGCTCGATTGGCCGCTGATAGATCGACTGCTAGCTGGTAATGAATTGGTGATTGGCGTTCGAGAAGAGGGCAGTCAAGAGGAATTAAAAGCCACGATTTCCAAGTGGCCAGTGCGACCACCAGTCGTAACGCTTTTCCCCAGCTACGCGCCCGCTGTTTCCTCTGGGAAGATTCGCAGCGCCATGCGCCGCGGTCGGCAAACGGCCGGTTTGCTCAAAAGCGTGGAGCGTTACAGCGATCAGCACTGGCTGTACGTGTCGCTCAGTCAAACCGTTGACAAGCCATAAACGCTTTGCTAAACTATAGGTTGCTTCGGTGGCTCAGGAGAGAACTGAGTCGGGAGAGACAAAAATTACAATCAAAAAACGAACGGTATTATAGGCCTGTGAGAGGGCCGCGTTTATCGTCTGTGAGGGGTGTGGACTATGTCCGTCAAAATAAAAATTGTCAAAAGCTCAGTCGTGCGCGTGCCAGTGCATATCGACCGACCCGAGTGGCGTGAATTCCTATATTACTAAAGTAAAGACACGTACTTTTACGCTTGTCATCCTGAACTAGTTTCAGGATCCATGCGAACACGCTGTATTTAGTTATCCCAGGGAAAAATTAATATACGCGATATAGATTAATCTAACAGCGGTCAAACTGAAACAATAAAGAAATCCTTAATTAGCTGGATCCCAAATCGAGCTTGGGATGACAAGGCAAATCCTACGAATCTAGTGCTTTTCCTTTGCTTTTTTGGCGATTTCGGCGTTAATGAGTTTCTCGAACGCGCTGACGCTCGGCTGATTGGAGCTATCGACTAGCTGGCGGACATCTAGCTCTTTGCCGTCGAGGATGAAGGTCGGCGTACTGTCAATCTTCAGCTTGTTGCCTTCGGCCATGTCAGCATTGACGGCGTCGTTTACCTTGCTGGAAGCGTAATCGTTCTTAAATTGAGCGACATTGAGCCTGAGCTGCTGCGCGTATTGCGTAAAGAAGCTCGACGGATCACTGCCCCCAGACCACTGTGTCTGGTTTTCGTAAAGCAGGTCGTGCATCTGCCAAAATTTACCCTGCAAAGCGGCGGCTTCGGCGGCTCGCGCGCCGGCAAAAGCGTTTTGGTGAATGCTCACGAGAGGAAAGTTGCGAAACTGGAAAATAATCCGATCATTAAACTCGCTCTGAACTTGTTTGACCGTCGGATAGTATTCACCGCAAAACGGACATTGATAATCACCGTACTCGACCAGTGTCACATGAGTCGTACCTTTGCCCTCGACGTGATTAGTGAGGGCGCTGCTAGAGCCTTTTGTACCTGATGTTTTAGACGAATTACCCCCCAGCGCGAAAATACCGACAAATATCAGAATGATGACGACGATCACTCCCCAGAACTGTTTGGACATATACAGGACTCCATTTACCAAATAGTGCTCTCAGTATACAGCACGTAAATGCTACTTGTCTTCCTGGGTCGTACCTGGTTGTTTAATAAAACTCAAAAAGTTGTATAGTAAAAGAAGTAATCTATTAATGAAGGGTTCTCTGGAGAGCAGTGTGAGTAGCATAGAAAATCTGGTGCCTAGGCAATACAACGGAGACTCAATTGCCTGGCTTGCTGACCTCAGCGCTAGACAAACTGAGCTGGATGAAGCAAGACGACTCCTTGAGAAGGAGAGCTACGCCGCGAAATGGGCCGATGAGTTTGATCAGACACTTGAGCGCGGCGGCGCGGCTACCAGCCCATTCCCATATGACTTTCATGGCGTGTGGAGGCTTGCTCCCAGTCAGGCTGGCGATAACCCATATTTTGCTTACACACCAGTAGTCGTAAAAGACGAGTTACCTGACGGCATTGAACCCAAAAAAAGAGTCGTAGAAGTTGACGAATTGGCAGTCGGCACGTGTGCGCGTTGCGAGCAGTCACAGCCCCTTCTAGGCCGTAGTGAGTCTAAGGGAGTTGGCATGGGTGATGTCGGTGCCCATACTGAGGTTGCAATAGTACATTGTGGTGAAGTTCAGCTGCAAATAGTCACAAAAGATGAACAGGGTCGTGAAACCAGTTTTAGCCCACACCTTAAACCTTATGATTATCCTGAATTGGATAGAAGCTCGTCCTAAAAATACAAGCTCGGGGACTTTTGAAGTAAAAAACGTTCTAACGAGTATAATCTAATAACATGACAAGCTTTATATGGGCGATCATTTTGTTGCTGCTAGCGGTAGCTGGCGTGGTGATCAGAAAAACGTATTATTTTTTGCCGGCCCACGAGCTAAAACGCAGAGCCGAGAAGCATGATCAGCTGGCAAGCCGTTTGTATCAGGCCGTTGCTTATGGCGGCAGTCTGCGGGCGCTGCTGTGGATCTTTATCGCGCTGACCAGTGCTGGCGGTTTCGTGCTTTTGGCCCGCGATCTACCAGTTTGGTTGAGCCTGCTGGCGGTCATCGCGCTGCTCTGGGCGGTCTATTCCTGGCTGCCGGCCAGTAGAGTCACGAGTCTCGGTAATCGCCTGACGTTTTTAGTAACGCCGACCATTACCTGGCTGCTCAATTATCTCCATCCGTTACTGCGCAAAAGCACCGAATTGGCCAGCAAACGCTATACGGCCGCGGCGCACACCGGTCTATTCGAGCGCGGCGACATATTGAAGCTTGTCGAACAGCAACAGAGACAAACCGATAATCGCCTCAGCGACGAAGAGCTAGAAATTGTCAAACGGGCCTTGACATTTAGCGACTACGCGGTGCTTGACGTGCTGACGCCGCGCAAGGCTATCAAAACGGTGCTGGCTGGCGATGCCGTCGGCCCGATTTTGATCGATGAACTGCACAAAGCCGGCCAGGACTACGTGCTGGTTCGCGAAAGCGCCAAGGGTCCATTTGTCGGCACCTTAGCATTCAGAAGTTTAAATTTACAGAGTAACGGCCATGTCCGCGACCTAATGGACGACACAGTGTATTACCTTCACGAAAATGACCCCTTGAGCGAAGCCCTGCACGCTTTTTTCGTGACCAATCATCCGTTATTTGTCGTCGTCAACAGCTTCGAAGAGTATGTTGGCATCGTGACTATCGAAAACATTTTGCGTCAATTCCTGGGCCATGTGCCAGGTGATGATTTTGACCAATACGCCGACCTAGCTGCCGTAGCTGCTCGCCACCCCAAGCAGAAAAAATCCGCCAAATCCGAAAAACCACCAGCAAAACCTGACGAAAAACCTGAAAAGTGATAAAATAACACCGATGCGCGTGTATGTAACTCTATCGAATAGAAATTATCGGGCCGGCAGTAGGTAGCTGACGCCGCTTGCTTGTGTCAACGGCCCTGATCGAGTCATCACAAACCTAATCGGAGCTCCTCATGAGAATTTTAAGTAGTGAAGTTAAAGATCACATCGGCAAGTCTGTCCACATCGAAGGTTGGCTACACAAAAAGCGCATGCTCGGCGGTCTGACGTTTATCAATGTCCGCGACCGCCGCGGTCTAGTACAAGTTGTCATCCAGGATAAAGACGAAGTAGAAAAACTACGCGGCTTACAAATTGGTACAGTTCTAACCGTTGACGGCACAGCCGTCGAAGAACCTCGCGCGCCTGGCGGTGCCGAATTACATGATGCCACGCTCACCGTTCTGGTACCCGTCACCGATGAACCGCCAATCGAGATTGATAAACCGCTTAGCCATCGTCCCGACAATCTCGATACATTGTTTGAGTATCGCCCTATTGGCCTACGTAATCTCCAGGAGACAGCCATTTTTAAAATCCAAGCTGCCATCACAAAGGCATTGCGTGAATATTTCTATGAGCAGGATTTTACGGAAATTCGTACGCCAAAACTACTAGCTGCGGCTACCGAAGGCGGTGCTGAAGTCTTCAAAATCGACTATTTTGGTAAAGAAGCAACGCTGGCTCAAAGCCCTCAATTTTACAAACAGATCATGGTCGGTATCTTTGAACGGGCATTTGAGATTGCGCCCGTATATCGCGCCGAGCCGAGTGCCACGACTCGCCATATGACCGAATATATTTCTATCGACGGCGAAATGGGTTTTATAGACCTCAGCGGACTTCAAACACTACTGAGTGATCTACTGCACTATGTGAGCGACTACATATGGGAACACTACGAAGCAGAACTGAAGTTGCTGCATGCCACTAAGCCTGTGTTATCTAAACAGGTACCATCTATCTCTATGGCCGAAATTCACGAACGCTACAGTCAAGCGACCGGCCAAAAGACTATTGGCGAGAAAGATCTACGTCCTGACGAGGAGCGCTGGATTTGTGAGTACGCGCATAAAGAACTAGGCAGTGAAGCGGTTTTTGTTACCGATTGGCCGGCTAGCGAAATGAAGTTTTACCACAAAGCCCAAACGGGTAATCCGGAGCTTGCTGACCGCGTTGATCTGCTGTTTCGGGGCGTTGAAATAGCCACTGGCTCGATGCGCGAAAATGATTACCAGGTTGTGGTAAAACAATTAAAGGAAAAAGCAGGTGGTGATCCCGAAGACCCCGGCTTTAAGCCGCTCCTAATGGCGATGCAAGCTGGTATGCCAGCACATGGCGGTTTTGGTATGGGTCTTGAGCGCCTAACTGAAAAATTCCTCGGCCTTAACAACGTCAAAGAAGCCACCCTCTTCCCGCGCGACATCAACCGCTTGAGCCCGTAAAGCGAGAATTTTAGCTGTTGACCTTCTCAAGCCGCTTACGCTAAGATTAAAAGAATATTAACTCACACAAAGAACTTTACGGATGTATATCATTACTGGCCCTCGGAAGCGTCTTAGTGCCTTCGCTCTCAGCTTACTGCAACGCCTAAACTAGCTTGTGTGCCACCCTGTCATCTTAACTACTATCAATAGATAGTTCTTGCGCCAATTTTTTGCTAGACTTAAGAGCAACTAGTATAAGCATATGCTCAATAGAAAAAGCTCTAAGCAATCTCAACCAGGCGATGACGAAACGCTGGTTAAACGCGTTGATGCCATGATGGATCCCAACAAAACTGATTCCGCAGCATCTGCCTCCAAGGCTGACGCTCCAATCGATATTTTTAAAGATCTACCAGCTACTGAACAGAACACACTTAAAACCGCGCCTGAGGTACCTGGTGTTGCAGCGGCGAAGGTAGATGCTCCAAGGCCAGAGCAATCAATTGCCCCAAATGCGGAACCGCGTCTTGAAACGCAAGCTGCTCCAAACACTGATGAACCCGACAAATTTAATGATACCGCTACCAACAAAGCCGTCGACGATATCGCCGCTAATGAAAGCGACGCGGTGCTGGCCGCCGAAGATGCCGCTTTAAAAGGTCCTATTAAGCCGACCAATGAAAGTGGCTGGAAAGCAAAGCTCACCCGAACCCTAAAAAACAAATGGACCTGGATAAGTCTCGGAGCGCTACTGATTATTTTATTCGCGCTGCCAGTGACACGCTACAAACTACTTGGGTTGGTGGTCAAAAAGTCCATCACCATTAGCGTAGTGGACAGCAAAACCGCCACGCCAGTCAGTAATGCTCAGATAAGCCTAGGCGGAACAAAAACTAAAACTGACCCCGATGGCACAGCGACGCTCAAAGCTTCGGTTGGCAAAAAGAAGCTGGAAATTACCAAACAGTACTATACGTCCTATTCGACTTTGCTGTTCGTGGGCTTCAAGACGGGCCGCGCTACCAGCGTCCATCTAGCCGCCACTGGTCGCCGAGTGCCGATTACTATCATCAATACGATCACCGGCAAACCATTGGCCAACGCCGAGATACGCGCGCTGAATACCACCGCCAAGACCAACGCCCAAGGCAAGGCCACCATAGTCTTGCCAGCCAAAACAGCGACCGACGCGGCTACCATCACCCTCAGCGGCTACAACACCACCAAAACCAACATTCAGGTAACGGACGCCGTAGTAAGCGCTAATACTTTTGCTCTAACGCCGGCTGGCCACCTGTATTTCTTGTCGAATCTAAATGGCAGCATCGACGTCGTCAAAACCAATCTGGACGGCTCCAGCCGCAAAACCATCCTTGCCGGCACTGGTCACGAGGATCCTGGCGACACTAGCTTGCTGGCTTCTCGAGACTGGCGGTATCTCGTTTTGAAGTCTCAACGAGACGGTACCCGCGCCGCGCTGTATCTTATCGACACCAGCGATGACAAGCTGACAGCCTTTGACAACAGCAACGCTAGTTTCAATATCATCGGCTGGTATGGTCATGATTTCCTCTATCAGCTTCAGAGCAACACCACGCCGCAGTCGCAGGCTGGCCATGAAGTAATCAAAAGCTACGACGCCGATCATTCGCAGCTCAGTCAGCTCGACCAAACCCAAGTCGAAGGGAGCGCTACCAGCTATGCCTACCAGGATTTCTACAATTTCTACATCGTCAATAATGCCCTGGTCTATAACACGCAGTGGTACACCTACGATGCTGCTGGCGGCAGCTATGATATCAGTAGCAAGTCCGATACTATCAGAGCCGTCCAGCCTGGTGGCCAAAACAAGAAAGATTATCAGTCTTTCCCAGCTGCTGGTCTGAGCTATATCCAAGCCACGCTCTACAGCCCGCAAGCAATCTATTACGCCGTCGCGAGCAACGACAAAACGACGTATTATGAGTTTGAAAATCAGACCGTCTCATCGGCGAGCACGCTCAGCCAGAGCGATTTTAACAAAACGTATCCTACCTATTTACTGTCGCCTTCTGGCAATCAGACCTTTTGGACCGAGCCGCGCGATGGCAAAAACACGCTCTTTAGCGGCGATGTCAACGCGCATGGCGCCAAGCAGATCGCCACTCTCAGCGACTACGCGCCCTACGGCTGGTACAGTGACAATTATCTCTTAGTGTCGAAAAACAGCAGCGAACTCTACGTCATGCCCGCTAGCGGCTACACCGCGCAAAAACCACCACTCAAAATTACCGATTATTACAAGCCACCACGCAGCCTCACCGGATATGGCTACGGCTACGGCGGCTTGTAATACAAAAATAATCCACTAAATCGTTAACTACCTAGTGATCAGAAGAAGCGTGAAACCTCTATCTCAATAGATGAGACCGAACATATATAATAG